>JAFWLZ010000033.1 GCA_017510835.1 Candidatus Saccharimonadota bacterium | reverse complement strand
GTTATAATATATGTATAGGATTAGTAACTAGAACCTTAAAAAATAGTCTATGAAAGGAAGGTGTTGAATATGAACGCTACTTTTGCCCCAATCCTTGTGGTTCCAGCGGTTCCATTTGAAGAAGGTATTAGATTTCTTCACCGCGAAACCCAAATCGATATCGGAGCAGATATGGCTCCAATACTATGGAAAATACTAAGCTATGCAAATGGATACAATGATGTTACCACGATCGCAGAATTAGCAGATTTACCAGAAGACGAAGTCTCTGAAATAATCTCAGAGTTATGCGATATGGAACTTGTCGTTGATTCAAGAGAACAGTTTTTACATTTCCATAGAATAAGCAACTATCCATCGGCCTTTAATAGTAATCTGACTCAAGATGAAGTCGAGGCCTATACAAGAAGCAAGCGACAGCCAGTTAAATCTGGCATCGTATTCGAATTCAAGAAAGACAGAAATTCTGCCTTGTATCCTATTAGAGAAAAACGCCGTTCATGCCGGAATTTTACCGAGCAAACACTTACTCTAGATCAAATCGGTAATATTTGCCATTATGCTTATTCGATTTACGATCATACAGTTCCGAGTGGTGGTGCACTTTATCCGCTCAGAATATATGTTGCAATCGAGAAGGCTCAGGATGGTATAGGCGAAGGCTACTACGAATATGATTCTGAATCAGACGTACTGATCCGTTTTAGCGATAGTGTTGACGCCGAACAGTTAAAATACTGCTATAACCAGGAAGAGATGCCTTTTGGCTCCTCGGTTCAGATTATTATAGCAGCAGACCTGAAGCGTCAGCCGCATAAATACGCTAATCGCGGCTATCGTCTCACTCTAATTGAAGTAGGTCATGTAGCAGAAAATATAAGTCTATACTGCGCCGAACAGGGCCTTGGAGCCTGCGAAATGGGCGGAGTACAAGACGAACCACTAAAAGACGAGCTTGAGCTAGATGCTGATATTTGGCCAATCATAACAATCCCGATTGGCTATCCGGCTAAAAATAGCATAGAGGAGTTTAATAAAATCCGCTATGTCGAAGATAATGTTGGCGAAAACCATGCAGTCGAGGGCGTATGGACGAATGTATTCGGGAAAGACGGCTCTTTCTTCGGCGCAACGACTACCTATACGGATGGCGAAGGAAGCGTTCAGTATGCTGGAGCTACAAGTCCGTCATACGCAGATGCGGTCTTTAAGGCGACGATTGAAGGATATGAACGCTGGCTCTCTGGGCAGGTTCGCGTCGATTATTTCGGGACAGCAAGACAGTTAGAAGGAGCTTGGATTCATCCAAAGTATCTCGCTCCATTAACGAGAGAACAGTCGGAAAAATGTGGCGTCACTCCGTTTTCGGAGGAATTACCGATTAACTGGACAAAAGGCATATCGTTTGACGGAGTCGAAACATATATACCGTCTGATATCGTCTATTACGGCCAGCAGACTGAAGGAAATAGGATTTATTATGGACATTCTTCCGGAATTGCAGCATATTCGAACTACGAGGAAGCAAAGAAGCGCGCTTTGGTCGAGTTGATCGAGCGTGATGCGCTTATGCGCAATTGGTATACTAGACAGTCGCCAATGATTGTTGGCGATGATATTCTATCAACTCATGCGAAAAAACGTATCCAGCATTGGAAAAAACAGGGACGTGAGTTGAAGATTCTTCAAATGCCAAGCGAATATGGCTGGGTCTTCGAAGCGGTTATTATTAGCGACGAATATCCTTGTTTCGTAAGCGGAGCGGCGGCGACAATCGATTTCGACTCGATAGATGCTACGATTAATAAGGCTCTACAAGAAGTTGAATATGGCTTACTGATGACATTAAGAAATCCGAAAGATGACAATCAGTGTCCAGAAGGGGTTTTAACTCCTACTGACCATGGCGAGGTCTATCATGCACGCGAAAATGCCGACACGCTTAAATGGCTTTACGAAGGAAACATAGAGGACTCTTTCATGATGCCTAAGTATACTGATTACGGACAGCTTATGGACGCGCTAAAAATAGTGGTCGTCGATTTATCTGAGAATGGCTCAGGCTTAACGGTTGTGAGAGTGTTTAGTCCGGAATTAGTACCGATTAACTTTGGCTTTTATTCAGCGCACTATACTCATCCGTCTCTAAACGGAAAAATACATCCGGATAGTCTCAAAATGCCACACTACTTTGCTTAGACTAGAAAAAAACAGAAAAGCACGAATTATTATTCGTGCTTTTTTAATTATTTCAATACAGTTCTGTAGTCTGCGTACTTATCAGCAAATGCGTCCTCGATTTTTTTACCCGTCTTTTCTAGGTATTTTTTAACTAGACAATAACCAAGCGAGTAGCCCGCCCAACGCGGCAACTCATCGTTGCCATTGAAGAAGATTGCGTCATAATCATAGTAGTTAGAGTCAATCTGCTCACGTAATGATTCATAGATTTTTTCATTTTCCTCGTCAGTACGTTCTAAAATCGTTTTTATGAACACTTGCTTTTTCGCCTGACTACCGGCATATTCAGCTTCAAAATACGTAGCAATTCCCTCATTTATTACCGCATCAAACAATGAATTAATCCACTCATTATTCTTGCCCCAACGAGCAGCATGGCACAGTTCGTGGATTAACATTTCGGACATGGCACTCTCGGTCACCTTTTCTTCATTAATCGCAAACTCAATAAAATCACTAGTCCGAGTCCGGCCTCCAACGCCATCTTCCGGAATCACAATATCATAAAGACGATTAGTAAATAGCACATCAATATCCCAATCAATATTCAGTTTCGGAAATGCATACTGCTCGGCATTTTTTATCGCATTTTTAATCACGACAGTCATGTCTAGGAGATTTCCATTGGCATTAGTTAGCAATGCATTGATTTTATTCATATTTTAATTATAGCAAAGAAGGCTTTAATATTCCGTCTGACATATATGTCAAAAATATTATCGATACCGTTTGTCGCCCCACCAGTTCGGAATGAGGTCTTTTAGCTTGACGATTTTGCGCGATTTGAAATCGGTTATTATTTCCATATTGCGATTTTCATAAGCAAACTGCATGAAGTATTCACGACAAGCGCCGCAAGGCATGCCGCCATTTTCTTTTGGTGGCTCAGCGCGAAAAGCAATCATTCGACTAATAATTCTATTGCGCTCGTTTATATACATATTCAATGCCGCGACACGCTCAGCACACAAATCCATTACGCCGCTCGCACCTTCAATACAGAAACCAGTATAGATTTTTCCCGTTTCCGCACTTTGCACAGCGGCAACGACATGATGCGCCTTATAAAATGGCGAAATCATTTCCGGATGGTATTCCTTCTTCGCCGCTTCGTACATCTTTTGCCAAATATCGTCTGCCATAATTACTCCTTTCATTCATTGTATAAATAAAATTCAGTTTTATTCAAGGATTATCCGGCATACTGGTATTATAAGAATATAAGCAGGAGCAGTTTATGGAAAAAGATAATTCGAAAGGCAAAATAGCACTTTTCGTAATAGGCATACTAGTAGGCGCAGTGATTTCGACTACGGCATTTCTAATTTGCGTAAACGTATTCAACGTCGGTCCAAATAGCGGGCAAAGTTCACAAATGCAGCAAGGTGGAACGCCGCCAGAGATGCAAAGCGGACAGAGCGACCAGAACAGCCAGGGCGGAACGCCGCCAGAAAAGCCGAGCGACGATAATTCTCAAAAAAATTAGGAGGCAGTATGAAAGGCAAAAATACCGCAATCTACGCAAGTATCATCGTAGCGCTCATAGCGATACTTGGCGTAGAATGGGGCTTCATAATTTACAACCTCAGCAGCACTAACGAGCAGAGTCAGGCTACAACTAGCAACAACTCAACGATGTCATATTCGGCAGCAAAGGAAATCACGAGTGACGAAGATATTGCAAGTGGCGAATTTGCATCCTCAACTAGCGACGAAAATGCGATTTCGGTAAGCGGTAATATTACGTCCACTCTTTCGAATATTACCGTAACAAAAACCGGCGATTCGGATGGTGGCGATAATACTAGTTTTTACGGCACAAACTCCGCAATCATCGCGAAGGGCGGAGCGAATCTCACGATCAAGAACGCAAAAATCTCGACCGATGCGACTGGCGCGAATGGCGTGTTTAGCTATGGCGGCTCGGCTACAACAAACAATTCGTCATCCGACGGTACGACTGTGAATATTTCTGATTCCGCTATTACAACCAGCAAGGATAATTCCGGCGGCATCATGACGACAGGTGGCGGCGTAATGAATGCAGAAAACCTAACCATCAATACCGCAGGAACATCGAGCGCCGCAATTCGCTCAGATCGCGGCGGCGGTACAGTGATCGTGAATAAGGGTACTTATAAAACCACTGGCAAAGGTTCGCCAGCGATTTATTCGACCGCCGACATCACCGTTAAGAACGCGACGCTAGTTGCGACCGCTTCAGAGGGCGCGATTATTGAAGGCAAGAACAGTATCACGCTCGAGAATGTTGATTTGACCGATACGAATAGTTCGCTCAACGGCCAGTCGACAACCTACAAAAACATCTTCCTTTATCAATCAATGAGCGGCGACGCTGCGTCTGGTGAAGCGGTATTCACGGCTAAAGATTCGACAATTACAACAAACAAGGGCGATAGCTTCTATGTGACAAATACGACCGCAACAATCAGTCTTGAAAATAATAAAATCATCAACAATGACGCAACTGGAAATTTCCTGCGAATTCAAAAAGATTCTTGGGGCAATTCCGGTAGCAATGGCGGCACAGTGGCCCTGAACATGACGAATCAGACAGCGAACGGAAATATTGTTGTCGATTCTATTTCGAAATTAACAATGAAGTTAAGCAATGATTCAAGCTTCAAAGGCGCGATTAATAACGCGAATGAAGGCGAAGTTAGCCTAACACTAGATAAAACAAGCTCAATTACCCTAACGGGAGATACCTATATTAAATCGCTTACGAATGCCGACGCAACGAATAGTAACATTAATCTGAATGGCTATAAACTATACATTAACGGCGTAGCGCTGACGAAGTAATTTCCTGCAATTCAAAGCGATATTTTTGCTTTACATCTGGATATTTATTATGATCGACTTCGCCAAGAAACATCTCGAGCGGACGCGCATATAATTTCCCTTCCCCATAAAGCTGGCGGTAGAGTACCATCTCTTCGCCGGTCTCAGAATGAGTTGCGATACCCTCAACAAGATAGCTATCGCCCTTGAAATGTTTATATACGCGATTAATTTTCAACTCTTGCATAAGTCCATTATATCGCAGTCTCCATTTTGACGTTTATGCTATAATTTTCTCAATATGCAAGAAAGCAAAGCTGCCGCGATTAGTGAGCAAAAAGAATACACAAATCTTCTCGCCGTGCGCGAATATGTCGACGATTTAGTCAAAAACTGTTTCTCGCTTTACGATTCTTTTGTAAAGACCGTTCAAGAAGATGAGGCGAAAAATGAGCCACTCAAGATGGAATTTCGAAATTACAAATTCTATCACGATTACTCAAGCGAATGCCAAATTTATGTCCATACCCAAAGCGGCGGTAAATTCTATAAGGACTACACAAATTTCTCCAATGCCCTAGCAGGTGGCATTATTCAGGGCGTTATTTCACTAGAAATTAGATTAGACCTCAGCTATAAATCCGGCGCTTTTGACAGTCTAATTGATCACGAACATGAGTTTAAAATCAAGTTCCGCCCAGAATCCACTACATTTATCTATAATTCAAATTTCGACGAGGAAGCAATGAAGGGCATCTATAATAAAATCCTCGAAAAACTTGATGCTTTCCCAGCAACTAATACGATTTTCTCGAAGGCGCAACAGTGAGTCTAGCATACGTAGCAAGAGATAAAACAATCAGCCTCGAGCCGATAATTGAATACCTCGAAGAGGCTGAAAAATTCATCGCAAATGTAAAACAAATTGAGGCCGATGAAGAGAAAAAGAACGAGCAGCTGCAATATAGCTACCAGAGCTGGACACACAAAAATGTTTACGCTCACATAACTTACACTCTTTCACGCGTCGATGGCGCGATGGTAGAATACAAAAGCCTGAGCGAGTGTAAGAACACTTTAATCCATCAAGCTTCATCAATAAAACGCCTTTATGTTCATATGCGCGTAAATTATTCCACAATGGAAAATGGCAAGACTAGCGGTCTCGACTATTTGACGACTTTTGACTTATCGGCAAATGTAAATGGTTTTAAATTTGAGTACGACATCCATCCGGACGAGAAAGATTTTGTCGAAAAGACGAACGATTTTGTTGCAAAAATCGATCAGATGCCAGTCAAGCTCGATCGCATTATTAAATTCAAAGATTTGATTATTATGAAGGTTGGCTTCGGGATTGGGATGATTCCGGCAATCATACTTACTTTTGCCAGTATCTTTGTGCCGCAAATCAAAGAATTCCTCCATAGTTATTTCTGGGTTTATCCAGTGGCGGTCTTTGCGATCGGTTTTATTTTCGGCGTATTTTTCGGCGGAATGAAACTAGGCAGTTCATATTCGCAACTAATTCCGACAAAGTACGGCGGCTACGACACACGAACACATTCTTCATATCGCGTCGACGACATGGACACTTTTTGCGAACAAGTCGACGTTTTAATGGGCGAAAAAGCCAATATTGGAAGCACGCGCAAATATATTGAGAAAACCGAAAAAACGATCGGCCGACTTATTATTCCAGAACTTATCGCCGTAGCAGTTACGACAGCAATTGCATTCTTTATTACGGTGGTGGCGGGCGGTAATTAATGCCGATTTTTCTGATACCAGTTGCAATTATTGTTGGTATTTTTATTTTCACGGTATTATTTGGTGCGCCATATGTACCGAGTCGAAATGCCGAACTGCAAAAGGCTTTTAAAAACCTATATCCGCTCAGCAAAAAGGACTTGTTGATCGATCTTGGTAGCGGCGATGGAAAAGTTTTAAAAGTCGCAAGCGAATTTGGCGCACGCAGCGTTGGAGTAGAGCTGAATCCGATTTTAGTTTTCATCAGCAAACTACGACTGCGAAAAAATAAAAATACAACCGTGGTTTGCCGTGATTATTTTCATTATGATTTCCCTGCCGAGACAAGCGTAGTATATGTTTTTAGCGAAGACCGCGATATGCCAAAAATGGTGCGACATATCGAAAAACAGGCAAAACAAATCGGACATCCGATTTATCTAATCTCGCATGCTTTCGAGGTGACTGGTTATAAGGCAGAAAAAACTTATCGCGCGTATTATTTATATAAAATTAAGGAGGCAAAATGAAAATTGAATGGTTTGGGCACTCGTGTTTTCGAATCGACGATTCGTTAGTTATTGATCCATATAAAGATGGGAGCGTACCGGGCTACAACTTACTTAGATTGTCGGCTGATGAAGTAATTTGTACTCACGAGCACGCTGACCATTCTGGGCGCGAATGCGTAGAATTATCCGGTAATGAATGTCCGCTTAAAATCGATAGTTTACCGAGCTGGCATGACGACCAACAAGGGGCGCTTCGCGGACCAAATACTGTTTTTGTTATTACGAACGGAACGGAAAAACTTGTTCATCTTGGCGATCTTGGACACTTCCCTGACGACGAATTATTAGCGGCGATTTCGGGTGCCAACTATCTATTAATTCCAGTTGGCGGGCACTACACAATTGATGCAGAAATGGCGGCAAAGATATGCGAAGCCGCTCAGCCAAAAACGATTATTCCGATGCATTATCGCTGGGGCGAGCATGGTTATCCTGAGATCGAAACTTTAGATCTATTTCTCGAAGTCATCAAAAAGACCACGCTAGTTGATCGCGTGGCCATTCAATCACTCGAAAACTAAACCAGCAGTAATATCTAAATCAAGCGGGCCAATATTTTCGGCATCTTCTTTATATTCAAGCGTAATATACATCTGACTGCTTCCGACTTGACCGCGATTAATTACTGTATCCACATTATATGACGTGCCGATATAATCTTCTTCTTCGAAACTAATTCGGTAATCGACATATTCCGACAATGCAGGGTCGATTGGACTCATTCGTATTTCTGTGAGCGTTTCCGAAACATTACCTTTATTTAGAATGTTTACTAATGCAGCGTAGCTATCACCTGGTTTTTCAAGATGAATTTTTGCTGAGAAATCATCGCCCGAAATCATTTTTTCAATTGGCGTTACCGAAGTGTCGCTTTCCTGATATGATTTCGCATCAAAACCGACATTATGGACTGCTTCGACAGAGTTTTTCGCAAAAGCATCATTATTCACCAACTGCGCATAAGCCGTAAAACCGACCGCCATAAAAAGGAGCGCGAAGCCGAGCACGCCAATAACAGCGTAATGTAAGCGTTTTTGTTTGTGCATGTTTGTTTTCCTTGTTTTCGCAAATATTAGTTTAGCATAAACATAATGATTTTGCAAGAGAGACGAACGGGGGCAGATATGATACAATGGATTTATGTTAGCCGTAAGCTTCTTACAGTGGTGGTATTCCCGTGGTTGGGGAATATATTTTAGAGGCTTCCGCGAACGGTTGAGCAATATCGCAGATTTCTTTTCAATTGGTCTGCTCGTAAAGACACTTTTTCAGCCGTTCAAACAGGTTTCTGCGGATGAAACTGGCGAGCGCGGTGGCCTACAAGGATCATTAGTTGCATTCTTCGACCGCTTACTATCGCGCATAATCGGCTTCATCGTTCGTACTGGTCTAATTATTTTCGGTATTATTTCAATGATTATAACTTTCGTGATGGGACTAGCCCTTGCAATTGTCTGGCCATGCATTCCTATCCTCCCTGTCGCCGGAATAATTATTAGTGTTACGGGGTTATCGTTCTAATGGGTGCAAAATATTCTACATTCAGTATGCGTTCAGTTGAGGCTCGCGCCGACAAGATCCTTAATTCTACACTCGTCAAAGCCTTACTTGTTATTTCATTTATTACCCTAATCGCTTTTGGTGGTGCGTTATTATTCTTCCATTATTCAATCGGTTGGATGGTGATTGGTTTTGCGGCAATTCCATTCGAATTTTTGATTTGGGCAAAATATGAACTCAAAGAAATCCCGATTGGTCGCAACAATACGATTAATGACCTGCTCAGCAATGAGTGCCTAGCGCGACTCGGCTCGCATCCGACGCCGCAATCAATTGTGACTTGGTTTTATAAGACTCGCAGCGGTAATTTCCTCGCAATACGTTACTCAATTACGCCGAGAATGCTCGAGGCGATTACGAAGGACATGCCAGAAGATATTACGCCAATTTTCGAAAAGGCGATTGAGATTCGCGAAAAAACCGAATCAGAAGTTGTCTCTGGCGGCGTATTGGCAGTGGCAATTATCGAATGTCGTCCAGATTGCGAGCAGATTCTTAAATCAATGAAGCTCGAACTATCCGATTTGTACGATGGTTTATTATGGTTCAATTATCTCAGCGGTCTCGTTAAGGGTATGCGGAAACGACGCCACACTGGTGGCTTCGCGCGCGATTTAATGTTTGGTTACACTCCACTTCTGCAAAACTATACCGTTAATATTTCGCGCCAACATGAAACTACCCGCGGCGGCAATGTTTCGATTTCTCTTCATCGCGAGCAGATTCAACAGATGATTGACATCTTTTCAAAGGGCGGCAGACAAAATGTTGCACTGATTGGTCCTGACGGTTGCGGACGCAGCACGATCGTAAATGAATTCGCTTCTGAAATTTTGAATGCAGACAACAAAATTTCTTCGCAAATTAAATATCGTCAGATTTTCAAGCTTGATGCGGCAGCCTTAATTAGCTCGGCGAGCGAACGCGGCGAGATGGAAACGCTCATGAATCGCATTCTGAACGAGGCTTACTATGCAAAGAATGTAATTCTCTGGCTCGAGAATGCGGAGTTATTCTTCGAGGAAGGCACCGGCTCGATTGATATTTCAAATGTATTATTGCCGATTCTAGAAAATGGTGCAGTGCGAGTTATTTTGACGATGGATCAGCAAAAATTCCTCGAAATATCTTCGCGCAAAGCAGCACTCGCGAATGCTTTGAATAAAATCATGATTGAACCGGCCGACGAAGAAGCGACAATAAAAGTCATGCAAGACCGCGTGCCGCTGCTCGAAGATAAGTTTGGCGTTATTTATACTTTCTGGTCACTACGCGAATCATATCGCTTATCCGAGCGCTATGTTCACGACCTCGTGATGCCTGGGCGCGCAATTAGCTTGCTCGAATCGGCAGGTAATTTTCCAATTGATGGATACATTACCGATGCTTCTGTACAGCAGGCGATCGAAAAGACAGTCGGCGTAAAGATGCAATCCAGCACCGACGAAGAAGACAAGTCTCGCCTACTAAACATGGAAGAACTCATTCATAAGCGCTTGATTGGTCAGGATATGGCGGTTCGCGCAGTGAGCGACGCACTTCGCCGTGCTGCAGCCGGTGTAAGAAACGAAAATCGTCCAATCGGTACCTTCCTCTTCCTCGGGCCTACCGGCGTAGGTAAAACTGAGCTCGCGAAGGCAATTTCTGAAGTATACTTTGGTGGCGAAGGCACAATTATTCGTATCGATTTAAACGAGTATGTTTCGGCTGACGATGTCCAGCGTCTAATTGCGGACGGAGCCACCGATGAGTTGAGCCTAACTGCTCAAGTAATGAAACATCCATTCTCGGTCGTACTGCTTGATGAAATCGAGAAGGCACATCCACTCGTTTTGACGACTTTGCTTCAGCTACTCGATGAAGGTATTTTGCGCGATGTTAAGAACCGCGAGGTTAGTTTCCGTGATACAATCGTCGTCGCGACGAGTAACGCTGGCGCAAATAGCATTCGCGATTATATCGATCAGGGTCTTGATACGTCAAAGATCAAAGAGCAACTTACGAACGACTTGATTTCGAGTGGCGAATTCAAACCTGAATTCCTAAACCGTTTTGACGAAATCTGTATCTTCCAACCGCTCAGTAAAGAGGCCTTGTTATCAATTGTTGATCTCATTATTGCTAGTACAAACAAAACACTCGAGCCGCGCAAAATTACTGTTTCGCTCGAGCCGGAAGCAAAAACTCTACTTGTCGAACATGGCTATGATCCAAAACTCGGCGCTCGCCCGATGCGTCGTATCGTCTCGAAGACCGTCGAAAATATCGTGGCACGCGCAGTACTTAGCGGCGAAGCCGACTCTGGCGCATCAATCACAATTACGCCAGATATGATTCAAGCGGCGCTTGATTAATTAGACTGTATCTTGGCGAATAGTTTCGATAATATTTTGTTTCGCAATTTGCCGTACCGAAAAATACATAATAACATTTACCATTATCGCTACTACTGCAATAGAAATAACAATTGGAATGAGCGGAAGTTGATACGGTAGATTGATATTCGATTCAATAAGCATATAGTGAATGCAGAAGGATATAAGAATACCGATCGGTAAACCAATAAGCAAAGCTCTGAACGAGTAGAGAATACTCTCGAAACGAATCATGCGATTAAACTCATCATCCGTCATACCGACAGACTTTAGCATTGCGAATTCCTTTGCACGAAGTTGAGTGTTGGTCGTAATCGTATTAAAGATATTAGTTACGCCAATCAATGCAACGACCACGATGAAACCGTACATGAAAATGGCGCCGAGCAGCATAATATTATTTACTTCTTCACGCTGCGCCTTCATATCAAAACCGGTAATTATACTCTTTTCTGCGTCGCGCTCTGGGTTTTCTTTAGCCTGTCGCTCAAGAAGATATTGCGTAATGTCTTTGGCGCGATCGCCGGGATTGGCAAACATCGTAGCATAGCCTTCGGCAAAGACGAGTTTATCGCGTTGATAATAATTATCAGAAATATAGAAGCTCGGATGCTCATTTATCGAGATGCCCATTGGATTTTGATTCGTTACTTGCGTAATCTCAAGTTCAAGCTCTTCTCTTTCGCCGGATTCCGTTTCCATTATTAACTTATACTTGTCGCCAGGTTTATAATCGGTCATTACTTGCTTAATGGAATGCGAACCATTGCTATGCGCTTCCGCAATGAAGTTATTTAGGATAACCACATGATTAAAATTGTCTTTTATGCCAATCGATTTGGCATATTTTTCGAAATACTCATTCGAGAGCACAGTCGCAGTAATGCCGTTCTTTGCGCGCAAATCTTGGTGAATGACATAGTCATCGAGTTGGAATTTCTGGACAATTTTCTCGTAGTCCTTCGCCTCGCCGCCGTTAATAATATAATTAGCGCCGTAGTCCGGAAAAGCCATTTCGATAATGCGCTGACCATCAATCACGAAACTCGACATTCCAACAAATACCGCAACGCTTACGACGATCGAAACGACAGTTGTGCGATATTTTTTACGGCTGCGCCTGAGGTTTTTATCTGCAATTATGCCGCCAATACCAAAGTAACTCTGAATTAGACGATTAGTCTTAATCTTTTTATTTTTCGCCTTTATATCTTGACTGCTACGAATCGCCTCGATTGGAGTGAGGCGACCAGCACGGATTGCGGCGCTGGCGCTAGAAAGAAGGACAATAATAAAGCCGAGCGCAATATCGAGCAAGATTGCCCAAATTGGAATAAAGAGACTAAGCTGATTCTGGTCGATTTCGAGCAGTGAATTTGTTATTGTAATTAGCGCTAACGCGGCAGCTAAACCGAGTAAAAGTCCAGCCGGAATCGCAATTACGCCAATAATCCCGGCTTCGAGAAATACCGAACGTCTAATTTGACGCGGCGTGGCACCAACGGAACTGAGCATTCCGAATTCGCGCGTGCGTTCAGTTGTCGAAATGCTGAAGGAATTGCGAATCGTGAAAATACTCGCGATTACAATAATGCCGAGAAGAAGCGCTGCGAAACAGGTCAAAATTGTGGAAGTATTATAGTCGATGTCGCCGTCAAATAATAAGAGCTGACTATTAACGCGGCGCGCTTCGATATTCACATCCGCGTCGCCAAGGGCATAATCTATGTCTTTACCATAACGTTCATGACGCTTTGGATTCGTATAGCGAACAAAGACGATATATTCTTGGTCGGATGTACGCATAGAGTCATCGAGCTTTTCGATCGGCTCATAGAGTTTTGCTGGAAGCGGCGAGCCGGTACCAGCGAGATAAAGATATTCGCCAGTTAGATCCACGTCTTTTGCATAATAAACGCTTTCGACGCCTCGGGCTTTTTCGACGATAGCGACTTTGTTGCCCGGAATGAGTTCAAAGGACTCATGAAAATTTCCATATTCAGAAATCGCGTAATCACGCATCGTGTTCCAAAAACTTGTGCCAATAGCAATAACCGCGAAAACTAACGCAACGGATAGCGCAACGCCAAGCATTGTAACGATACTGCGTTTGCGATTCTTTTTTAGATTCGCAATGGTGAGTTTATTGAGTGCGCGCATGGTTATTTCTTCGTCTTTTTATCGGATAGGATTTTACCGTCGCCAAAAGTAATGATACGGTCTGCTTGCTTGGCGATATTTAAATCGTGAGTAACGAGAATAATAGTCTGCTTGTATTTTTTATTTGCAAGCTTCAAAAGTTCGACAATTTCTTTGCTTGATTTCGAATCGAGATTCCCGGTCGGTTCATCGGCGAGAATTAAAGCTGGCTTACCGTAGAGTGCGCGGCCGATTGCAACGCGTTGTTGCTGACCGCCAGAAAGCTGATTCGGTAGATAGTTTTCACGATTCTTTAGGCCAAGTGCCGCAATAAGTTCATTGAGATATTTTTCATTAACTGGTTTTTTATCGAGATCCTGACTCAGCGTAATGTTTTCGCGTACAGAAAGAACCGGAATGAGGTTATAAAACTGATAAATAATACCAATATTTTGGCGGCGAAAAATCGCAAGTTTATTATTATTTAGTTTCGTAATGTCCGTGTCGGAAATCGTAATACTACCGGATTTTTTGTCCGGACGATCGACGCCGCCAATCATATGTAGCAGCGTCGACTTACCAGAGCCGCTCGCGCCAATAATTGCGACAAATTCGCCGTCTTCGACTTCTAAGCTAACATTATCTACGGCTTTTACGAGACTATCGCCCTTGCCATATGTTTTCGTGAGATTCTTAACAGAAAGGATTTTCATACCTTATAATTATATCATGCACCCGTAGCTCAGTGGATAGAGCACTGGTTTCCGGTACCAGGTGTCGTGGGTTCGACTCCCGCCGGGTGTACCATTTTTATTTTGGCTCTTGACATTTTAGTATAAGTACTATAAAATAAACGTTAGTGGTTTAGTGGAAAAAACAAACAAGAGATTAACAGTGCATTTTTTGCACAGAGACAAAAATGTTTAAAACCCACAGAAAAACAAAAAACACAAGAGTCAGTTTTCGTATTATTGCCGCAGCTTTTTGTTG
>JAFWLZ010000003.1 GCA_017510835.1 Candidatus Saccharimonadota bacterium | reverse complement strand
GAAGTTGACCATTGATGATTTATATAATGGTATTACTTGGTATAACTACTTACATGGTTTAGTAAAAAATATGCACAAACGTCGCCGTACTGGTGGCTTGGGGCGCGACTTGATGTTTGGTTATACGCCTCTCCTCCAGAATTTTGCGATAAACATCTCAAGGTCGCGCGAAGGCATAGTGAGAGAGCAGGTTCAGCTAGCTGGCCACACTGAAATTGTCGACAAGATGGTGACAATTTTCTCAAGTGGCGGGCGGCAAAATGTTGCCTTAATTGGCCCGGAAGGAAGCGGACGTTCAACAATCGTGACAGCTTTTGCTGACAAGATTCTCGTATCCGACAATAAAATATCATCAAAACTACAGTTCCGTCAGATTTTCAAGCTAGATGCAGCGGCACTAATTGGCTCGGCTGGTGAGCGTGGCGAAATCGAACGTCTTGTTCGCAATATTCTCGCAGAAGCATACATGGCAAAGAACATCATTATCTGGCTCGATAATGCACAATTATTCTTTGAGGAAGGTGTGGGTTCGGTGGATATCGCCAATGTATTAATGCCGGTGCTTGAAGCTGGCAAGTTACGCATCATTTTGACGATGGACGAACAAAGATTCTTGGAGATATCTACACGTAACAGTACACTTGCGAATGCACTAAATAAAATCATGGTCGCCGAGGCAAATAAAGATGAGACCATAATGATTATGCAAGACCATGTGCCAGAGCTCGAATATCAGCATAATGTTATTTACACACATTGGGCACTAGCCGAGGCATATCGTCTTTCCGAACGTTATGTGCATGATTTAGTATGCCAGGGCGCGCTCTTAACCTGCTCGAATCGGCGGCCGGTTGCGCCGATGAAAACCATTTTGTAACTGACAAGTCTGTTCAGTCCGCAATCGAAAAGATGTACGGCGTGAAGATGCAGTCAACCCAAAACGAAGAAGATAAAGCGCGTCTTCTCAATATGGAAGAATTAATCCATGAACGTATGGTCGACCAAGAAGGAGCAGTTAAGGCTGTCAGCGACGCATTGCGCAGGGCGGCAGCTGGCGTACGTAATGAAAAAAGGCCAATCGGCACTTTCCTATTTCTCGGGCCGACTGGCGTAGGTAAAACCGAGCTCGCAAAAGCATTGAGCGAGGTTTACTTCCGTGGCGAGGGCACAATGATTCGCATAGATTTAAACGAGTTTGTCGATTCTACTGACGTACAGCGCTTAATTGCGGATGGTTCAGTCGACGAACTGAGTTTAACTGCACAAGTGATGAAACATCCTTTTGCAGTAGTATTACTAGATGAAATCGAAAAGGCACATCCACAAGTGCTCACTACACTACTCCAGCTACTAGACGAAGGTATCTTGCGTGACATAAAGAACCGCGAGGTCAGCTTTAGGGATACTATTGTAATTGCTACAAGTAATGCTGGCGCCGATAAGATTCGTGACTATATCGACGAAGGCTTATCCATGGCAGAAGTTAAAGATGAACTAACAAATGAATTAATTAGGGCTGGCGATTTTAAGCCAGAGTTTCTAAACCGCTTTGATGAAATATGTGCCTTCGAGCCTCTTTCAAAGGAAGTATTAGTGCAAATAATTGACTTAATATTAAATGGCGTAAACAAGACACTGGAACCGCAGAAGATTAGCGTAACCGTAGACGAAGGTGGTAAAAAGTTACTCGTTGATGCTGGGTATGATCCAAAGTTAGGTGCACGCCCAATGCGTCGCATCGTTCAAAAAACAGTCGAAAACATTGTTGCAAAAAACGTTTTAAGCGGTGCCGCCGGTAATGGAGAAAAAATTCATATTACCACCGCTATGATAAAAGAAGAACTTGAAAAATAGTTAGCCTAGGAAATGAATTCGCCAAACACTACCGCGGTGCGATCGTCGTGCTTGCGTGCATTCGTAATTAGGTTTTTTGACGCATCCAACGAATCGCGCGAATGACTAACGATAAACCCGAGCTCACGTTCGCTCATTAAATCATCGCCATAATCACCCGTAATTCCGTCCGAGCAAAGGACTACGCGGTCGCCCTTATGTAAATCGATATCGCCAAATTGTTGGACACGGCTTTGACCCGGTTCAGCCTCAACACCAATTGCATTAGTTATATATCTCCCCTCGCCTTCATCGCGCGTAATCTGGCGGGCATTACCATCTTTATCTACGATATAAATACGAGAGTCGCCCACTGAGGCGTAGGCTAGCTTTAGAGAACCGTTCTGTTTTATGACCTTCGCTAGAACGGCCGTAGAATAACCGGCATTTGGGCTTTTTTCTACACGATCGTTGGCGGCATTTAGAACGTAGGCTAGGCTCGATCCGCTCATTAAGGCGTAATGGTCACTAAACTCACGCACTACGCTTGCGGTCAGCATTGAAGCATTACGACCGCCTTGCATACCACCAGCACCATCAAATACGCCAAACATCTGTTGGTCTGGACGGATAAACATGCTATCTTCGCATGAGCTGTCAGCCCATAATCCATGTTCAATGTTCTCTTTTGATATCTCACCATTTCTTGCCTGTGCTCGCGATGTTTGCCAATAGCCTGCTTCGCCTGGTTGCCATTCTGAACTTCGTTCAGCCTCAAAACTTCGGTATTGGTCACGTTGCGGAGCCTCAGTATATTGCAAGCTATCTTCGTTGTAGTCATAAGCTTCTTTTTCGATATCTTTCATGCGCAGCCAATAGTCTTGTTGTTTGCCATATATCTTGTGCTTAAAATCAGACATCGCTTTTTCGTACTCGCGACGTTTTTCGACACTATTACTACGTTCAATGTCGTTTAAAAAATCTTCGGCTGTACTTTCAAAATCCATCGGCGTAGGATATCTTCGCAAAAATGATTGCAGATCACGTTCAGAAGCATCTTGCCAGTTATCGAAGCCAGTCGGTGTCATCGAAGTTAAAATGCGCATCTCATGCTTCGAATCTAGCCTAGATATAACTTCAGATACGCCAGTTATGTCGATTGGACGACGAATACCCTGCAATAGTTCTCTTTCGGCAGTACGGGTAATCTTACCACGTGCCATATCAGATATGACAGATCGGCGATCCCTTTCGGAGACCGGAGCATCATGATCCCCAATCACGGATAGATTAG
>JAFWLZ010000032.1 GCA_017510835.1 Candidatus Saccharimonadota bacterium | reverse complement strand
TTACTTCTATTTTACCACAAGCGCATTTCTCTGGTATAATAATCGTATGAATAAAGACGTCATTTATATCGAGCCTGAGCAGGATATCACCGATATTCTTGCCAATATCAAGGCTTCGAAGCACAAAATTATTGCGCTTGTCCCGCCAAAGAAAGCTGGTGTTCTTAGAAGCGCTGTCAACTTTAAACTTATTGCGAAAACCGCCAAACAAAACGAGAAGACTGTTGTATTAATTACAACAGACGAATCGCTCCGTCGTCTCGCAAATAGCGTCGCGATGCCGACCGCTAAGAGCCTTCAGAGCAAGCCGCAACTACCAGATGATGAGGATGCGACTGAGTTTGGCGATGATGATACTATCGAAGAGCCAGAAGAGCCGAAACCAAAGAAGGTTCCGGTTGCGCAGAATGTAAAGGTTACTCCAAAGAAGCCTGCCGAAGATGACGTCATAGAAGGCGAGCCAGAGCCAGAAGAAGAGGAAAAGCCAAAGACAAAGAACGAGAAGAATCTCGCCAAAATGAAGGGCGCTAAGATTCCGAACATCAAGAAATACCGCAAATTCATTATTATTGGTGCCGTTGCGCTCGTTGTTATTATTGTGTTTAGTCTCTGGGCAAACTTGATTGCGCCTTATGCTAAGATCTCCGTCAAAGTCCATACGACTTCACAGAACTTCACTGAGAAAGTTAGCTTCGTCGATGACGAATCCAAGGCCGACCCAAAGGCTGGCATCTTCTTCATCGAAAAGAAAGCCGTCACAAAGAAGGCTGAAGGCGACTTCCAGGCGACAGGTCAGGTGGATAAGGGCACAAAGGCTACGGGTAATGTTACTGTAACTGTTCCTAAAGGGACGCATATTAGCAAAGAGCAGTCTAGCTTGTCGATTCCGAAAGGTACGACATTTACGATTGGCGGAAAAGAGTTCATTTCGACTTCCGGCAGCTCTGTTCCAGTCAACAGTGACGCATGTGATCCGACGCGTATTTTTGAAGGATGCGTGACGCAAAAAGATGTTTCTTCTGGTAATATTCCGGTAGTCGCAAAAGAAAACGGCGACGCCTACAATGTTCCCGCAGCATCAAGTGGTATTTCTAGCAGTGTTTCAGTCCCGAGTGACTACAAAGTTTCCAGCACTGCAATGGCTGGTGGCACAAGCAAGATGGTTAAAGTTGTTTCTAAGGAAGACGTTGAGGGCGCCTCAAGTGGCCTAACCGCCGCTAGCGAATCTGAAGCGCGCGATGAACTTACGCATCAATTCGGTGATGACTATATTCTTCTTGGCAACATGGAGCAGAGCGATCCGAAGATTACGACTTCTCCTGCGCTCAATGAGGAAGTTGGCGACAACATCACGCCAAAGATCGTCAAGGAAGTTACCTTTACTCAGGCTGCGGTTAGCCGCGAGCAGGTTAAGACTTATATTACTGAAGTCGTAACGAAGAATCTTGGTGACGATACGCAGGAAGTCTATGACACCGGCGTCGACAAAGCCTTCTTTGAATCCTTCCAGAATTCTAAGGAAGAGAATTCGGCTAAACTTAAAGCCACAACCAAGACTGGCCCACGCGTTACTGACGAGATGATTCGCGAGAAGGCTCTTGGCAAGAAGACAGGCGAAGTCCAATCCTTGCTCAAATCTATCAAGGGCGTTTCAAGCGTAAAGATTAATACTAGCTACTTCTTCGTCACGACCGTTCCTGATGATACGAACAAAGTCGAAATTAATATCGAAAACGAAGAGTAATGCGGATTTTAGCACTTGATGTTGGCACTAAGCGTATCGGCGTAGCATTCGCCGATACTGCTGTGCGCATCGCAATTCCGCGTGGTATGATTCCGGTTGACGGGAATGAATTTGAGGAAATTGCCAAGCAATTTCGTCTTGAAAAAGCAGATATTATCGTATCTGGTAGCCCGCGCAATAACAGTGGTGAAGAAACCCGCCAAACAGAGGCGGTACATAACTTTATTATAGCACTTCAAGACTATTTTGTCAAGAACGAGCAAAAAGAGCTAAAAGTTTACTTTCAGGACGAATCCTATACTTCAATTACTGCTGAAGAATTACTCAAGCCTACGCGCGAGGATCGCAAGGCCGGTAAGGTTGACGAGGAGGCTGCGGCCGTTATTCTGCAAGATTTCCTTGAGCGTCCAGATTTGAAACAAATCGAGGAGGAGTTAAATGACTAAACGTATTATGAAGCGCGTTGGCTACATCGTCGCCGTTGTCGTTCTATTAATGATTATTGCCGGCGCCGGTGCCGTTATTTGGTACCAGTCGAATATCTCGGCAATCTATGACGTAAAATGCACGACCAAAGAATGTGAATCGCAGAAATTTGTTGTTGTGCAAGGCGAGGGTGCTGCGCAAATCGGCGACAAACTAGAACAGGCTGGTCTGATTAAATCAGCACTTGCTTTTCGTATTTACCTGACGCTCAATCCCGATAAGCGTAATCTTCTTCCGGGTGAGTATCAGTTTAGCAAGAATATGTCCGTTGAGCAGATCGTGAAATCGCTTAATACCGGTATTGTTGCGCGCACAGTTAGCTTAACTTTCCTTCCGGGCGAGACAATTCGCGCCACGCGCAAGAAACTTATCGATGCCGGCTTCGCCGAAGCAGAAGTCGATGAAGCGCTAAACAAGCAATACGATCATGAACTCCTTAAAACTAAGCCAGCCGATGCTACGCTCGAAGGCTACATTTGGGGCGATACCTACGAATTTTACGCTGATTCGAAAGTCGAGGATATCCTAAAAGCGCTCTTTGATCAGATGCTCAAGGTCGTTAAAGAAGAAAATCTTATTTCAAAATATCAAGCGCGCGGTCTTACGCTTCATCAGGGCATTACGCTCGCCTCGGTTGTTCAGCGTGAATCGACCGCTGACTACGAGGAACAGCGTCATGTCGCTCAGGTTTTCTTAACTCGTCTTAATCGTGGCATTGTGCTTGGCTCGGATGCAATCATCGCCTATCGCGCTGATCAGTTGAATCCGTATCGTGACAAAAGTGATATGTCCTACCTGACTAGTATCGATTGTCCATGGAATTCGCGCCGTTGTGCCGGCCTTCCGCCAACGCCAATTTCCAGTCCGGGTCGTAACGCCTTGAAGGCTGTCGCCGATCCGTCAGCTACGCAGGACCTCTACTTCCTTACTGGCGATGATGGCCGAATGTACTACGCCACCACTGAGGCTGAGCACAATGCGAACGCTCGTCAGTATTGTAAGGAGCTCTGCAAAATCCTCTAAAAATATGCTATAATGGTTATGCGGGGATAGGCTTAAAAATGGGCGCCTATTAACACTCTATCTATGAAAAGATTTCAGCTATTATTGATCAAATTGTTACCATATTTGGCAGCTTTTGCTTTCATTTTTGCGATGATGTATATTGGCTCGCAAAACAGCCAAAATGGTGTCAAAACGCCAATCGCAGCTGTTTTTGATGACGCCAGCTTCTCGGTTACGGCCGACCAGATTTCTGAGACCTACACCGTCGCCGATATCGCGAGCGCCGTTGCGCTTCCGTCGGCTGCAACTATCGCAGAGAACTATGCTACGGTAAACGCTATCTACGAAAGTACTGGTACGACTAATACTTCTGGTACGGTTATCGTGAAGCCAAGTATTATTGATACTTCTAATCTTAGCCGTGGCGTCATTAATCATACGGTCGCGGAAGGTGAGACGATTGATTCGATCCTCAAGAAATACAAGCTTACTGGCGTCACGAAGGATCAGGTCCGCTGGTCTAATGGCATGAAGACTGAGGAGTTGACGGTTGGCCAGAAGCTTCTTATTCCAAGCGTTCCGGGTATTGTCTATGTCGTAAGAGATGGCGACAACTACTATGGCATCGCCGAGAAATATAAGTCAAATCACGATGAAATTATCGCTCGCAACGACCTTGAAAATACGGACATCCGTGCCGGAATGGTACTCTTGCTACCTGGCGGTGAACTTCCAGAAACTGAGCGTCCAGAATATGAGGCACCGAAACCATCACGAAGGAATTCTGGTACTGGCACGAATACGCGCCGTGGCGGCGGTTATGCTACTTCGAGCGTTGTTGATTCGTCTGGTGTCCGTAAGAATCGCTTTATGATCCAGAGCTATGGCTACTGGAAGGATATGTATTATGCTACGAAGGGCTGGAATAACCCTGGTGCCTTCGGTAACTGTACTTGGTTTGCTTGGTACTGGCGCCGTGCGAATATGCCTGAGAATTACTGGCTCCCAACTGGCACGCTCGGTAATGCTCGTAGCTGGAATACTACTCTTGCTGCTCGCGGTTTCCCAGTCGGCAAAACTCCTGCCTACGGTGCAGTCGTCCAGACTTCGACTAGCGGCTATGGTCATGTCGGTGTTGTCGTCGGCGTAAATCCTGGCGTAAGTATTACGATGCAAGAGATGAACTACGCTGGCCCGAACGGTAAGTTCAATATTGTCTATCAGTCTACTGTTGACTGGGCTGACGCTCTGAAGTGGAACTATATTTACGGCCGATAGTCTATAATAATAGTATGTCAGAAATAAAATGCCCAAAATGTGGGACTACTTTTAAGGTCGATGATTCGAGCTATGCGGATATTTTGAGCCAAGTCCGCGGAGCGGAATTTGAGGCCGAATTGCACACTCGCCTTGAAGAGGCAAAGAAACAGGCGGCGACCGATCAGAAACTGAATGCCGCAGAGCTGAAAGCAGAAATCGAGAAGCTCAAGCAGGAACTAAAAAATACCGAAACCGAGAAAAAACTCGCTGTAGCAGAGGCGCTTGCGCCGCTCGAAAAGGAACGCGATAAACTTGCGAATGATTTGAAGGTCAAGGATGCCGAGTCCAAGGCAAAAGAAACTGCTCTAACCGAGAAATATAAAGGCGCCCTCGATCTTAAAGATGAGGAGATTGAACGCCTCAAAGATATGAAGGCGAAGCTCAGCACCAAGATGGTTGGCGAATCGCTCGAGCAGCACTGTCAGACCGAGTTTAATCGCATCCGTATGGCGGCTTTTCCGAATGCTTATTTCGAAAAAGATAACGATGCGCGCACGGGCAGCAAAGGCGACTTTATCTTCAAAGAATGTGACGAACAGGGAAATGAAATTATTTCGATTATGTTCGAGATGAAAAATGAGAACGAGACGACTGCAACGAAGCACAAGAACGAGGATTTCTTTAAAGAGCTCGACAAGGATCGTAACGAAAAGAAGTGCGAATATGCTGTCCTCGTCTCGCTCCTTGAAGCTGATGATGAATATTATAATACCGGCATCGTCGATGTCTCTTATCGTTACGAGAAGATGTATGTGATTCGTCCGCAGTTCTTTATTCCAATCATTACACTCCTGCGCAATGCCGCGCTGAATTCGCTTAAATACAAAGCCGAGCTCGCCGTCGTGCGCAGTCAGGATATCGATATTACGAATTTCGAAAATGACATGAATGAATGGAAGGCTTCCTGGGCTAACACGATGAAAAATGCCGGCAAGAAGCATTTGGAGGCAATTGAGCAGATTAATAAGGCAATCAAAGACCTCGAGAAGACCCGCGATGCCTTGATGCTTTCAGATAAGCATCTCGCAAGCGCCGAAGGTAAGCTCGATAATCTCACGATTAAGCGCCTCACGCGCGGCAATCCGACGATGAAGCAAAAATTTGATGACCTTGAAAAAGCATAAGTAAAAACCTATAATATACACTGATGTACGAAGAAAAGAAATCCTCTGGCGCTGGGAAAATAATCATAATCGTCTGCGTTATTGCGGCATTGGCGGCAATTGGTGTTGGCGCAAAATTTCTCATTGAGCATA
Organism: Candidatus Saccharimonadota bacterium; assembly: GCA_017510835.1. Lineage (GTDB taxonomy): Bacteria > Patescibacteriota > Saccharimonadia > Saccharimonadales > Saccharimonadaceae > UBA2834. The sequence goes on along the minus strand of JAFWLZ010000032.1, from coordinate 24,400 downwards.
TAAACGGCAAGCCAGCCGTTAGCGCAGAGCAGGGCTGCAGCAACAAAGATGGCATGGACACATTGAACAAAGCCGGTGTATTCGGCGAAGATGGCGATAATTGCGAAGAAGAATCTGAAGAATAGAAAATACCTCGGGTTTATTACCCGAGGCATTAGTTTTTCGGTCGATAGTTGCAGTCAACGAATGAAAAATCCACCCTTTGTAGGGTGGATTGATGCTGAAACTTTTTATTCTTCGCTCGAGCTGTCTTCAGATTCTTCATCTTCGACTTCGTCGAGAGCAGAGAGAAGGGAATCTTCGACATTCTTTTTCTTCTTTTTCTCTGGTGCTTTTGCGACCTCGACGTCGATGTCGTAGCCAGTGAGCTTAGAAGCGAGGCGGACATTCTGACCAACGCGACCAATTGCAATTGATTGCTGATCCTTCGAGACATAAACCGTCGCCTTTTTGTCCTCAATTTCGACAGTCTGAATCTCGGCTGGGCTGAGTGCTTCGCGGATATATTCGGAAATGTTTTCGCTCCAGTTGACGATGTCGATCTTTTCGCGCTCACCGATTTCATTCATGACAGCCTGGACGCGGACACCGCGACCACCGACGAAAGTACCGACTGGATCGATGCCAGGCATCGTAGCGGCAACTGCGATCTTAGTGCGGCGGCCAGCCTCGCGTGCGATAGCCTTGATTTCAACGGAGCCGTTTTCGATTTCTGGGACTTCCTGACGGAAGAGATATTCGATAAACTCTGCGCAACCGCGGCTGAGAATTAATTGCGCGCCGCGTTCGTTGCGCTCGATTTCCTTGATATAAACTTTGATGCGCGAACCAACGGAATAATATTCGCCTTCAATTTGCTCAGACTTTGGCATAATACCAGTGGCTTTACCTAGATCGATACGGACGAGTTTTGGTTCGACGCGAACGATGGTGCCAGTGAGAACTTCGCCGATACGATCTTCGAATAAAGTAAGAACAGCATCGCGCTCAGCTTCGCGTAGGCGCTGAGTAACGACCTGTTTTGCGGTCTGAGATGCAACGCGGCCAAAGCCAGTAACTTTTACTTTTTCTTCTACCTTATCGCCAACTTTCTTACCCTTGGCTTCGGAAGCTGGAATTTCGGTCTCTGGAATATAAGCAACATCATCTTCGACAACTTCGCGAGAAATATAGACGAAAGCGTCGCCAGTATTGAGGTCGAGCTCGCAGCGAACATCCATGTCTTTTTCGCCGTTGTCTTTGCGCCATGCGGCGGCAATTGCCTGTTCGATTACGTCTATAACAACTTCGCGTGGAAGATTTTTTTCTTCAGCGACGATGTCGACCATCGCAATCATTTGTTTGATATCTAAATCCATTTGTTTTCCTTTCTGCGCCACAAATCTGTCTGGGCGCGGGCTTAAAAACACCGCCTCTTTTCGAGCCGGTCTTTATCTGTATGACTTGATTATAGCACAAACATACAGAAAAGACCAGTTTTATGATTGGATATATTGCAAGATGATATATTGGTATCCGTCAATATCGGTATAGGACCTTACCTCGAAGTGATATTCTGCTTTAGTCGGAATTGTCGGCATATCTGGCATTGGATGGGTGCTTCCAGTAATTCTACCGTCGTAGAAGTCGACGCGACCAGATTCGTTTTTTACGCCATAGCCAGTCGTGGTTCCGATGGCATAAATCCGAGGATCAGTAGTTGAAACGTCGGCATCAGGTGTACCATGGGCAGGAGAGTCATCTTCGACGCCAATTGTCGTTTCGCCATCTCCGTTATATATACCATAAGTTGTTGCGCGATTCGTAACTTCTATGCTGCCCGAATAGAAGTTTAGTGTCCCGCTGCCATTCCTCAAACCATATGCTGCTGAATAATAATCGGTCGTAATATCGTGATTATTATAAACAATATTAATATCGGTTGCATCTAGGCGTGAACCGTCATTTTTGATTCCATAGCTATCGCCACGGTAAATGCCTCCGGAGATATCCATATTTATGTCAACACTGGTGACGGTCGCGGTGCCGTTATTGTAAATCATGACTGCAGGAGTGTCGTAATATGACTCAATGCCGACTGTTGAGTAGTAAATATCGACATTAGTTATCGTCATTGAGCCGCTACCGGTATTGCCAATCACATTGCCTACGACCCTTTCTCCAGACTTCGTCACTACGCTATCGGTGATAGAAGAAGTTCCTGCTTGGCTTGTAACGAAGCCAGTGATATTCACGCTAGATAGAGCACTAACGGCATTATCATTAAGCTGATAGTATGCTGTTCCGCCAGAAAGTTGAGCACTGTCAATCGTTACGCTACCGCCATTATTATAGATTCCGTAATTAGTGCCAGAGATTCTTGAGCTGTCGGACATAGAATTGCTAATCGTACCGGTACTGGTAATCCCGATGTTGTCTGCGCTAATAACCGTGTCGCTAAACGTAGTGGTACCGCTATTTGAGATTGCCGTATTCGAAGATGTTAGCTGTGATTCAACTAGGGCAAGATTGCCACTGTTATTAATAATATATGGCGCTTCGAGCTGAACTTGGCCGAGTTCTAGTGTTCCGGTATTTGTAAAGTAGTATCCGCTCTTGCGATAGCTAAGGACTGGATGCGAAGTTGTGCTTGAATTTGTTAAGCGGACTTTGCCGTTATTTGTAATCGGGTGTCCGGAAACTATATTGTAGCCGTTCATGTCGATAGTAAGATCTTTGTTTGCCGCAATAGTCAAATCGGCAAAGAGGTAATTTGTCGCGATTAATTCAATCGTATCGCCGACATTTGCGGCAGCGATTGCGTCGCTTAGCTTCGTGTATTTTGTGCTTCCAATTTGCGCGACATCGTATTCTGGGACGAGATAACAGGTCTGATAAGTATCGCCGCTAATTATTTCTGTTCCAAAGGCAAGCGCTGAGTCAGTAGCGAGTTCAGCAAAATCATCGGCAGCATTGTAAGAATTGATTATTCCTTTCAAAATCCCATCGTAAAATTTAAATTCGCCGTTATAGATACCATAAGAACCGCCGACGATCTCTGGTTTTACTATGGAAGGAGTGCCACCCTCATTGTCGCCGATTATAACTGCGCGATTATTGCCATTCATGCCGTAAGTACTGCCATATATCTGACCTCCAGTAACGAGATTATACTGTTGGTAAGCGCTATCGAATAATATGCCAGTTCCAGTTCCGCCGTCTGTGCTAATAGCCGTGATAGTACCACCGGATATAGCGTGTCTATCGGCGCTTTGGCCATGAATGCCATAACTATCACCTAAATCATTCGTTGCTCTAATAGTGCCGCCTCTAATATCAGCGGTTCCGGTGTACATAGTTCCGCCATCTATACCATAAGCATGTCCTATGCCTCCACTGTTGCTAGCATAAATAGCGCCGTCAATTAAGGTTAGGGAACCGTCTTGTATCAATACGCCAGTGGCTCCCCAGTAGCTATTATTGGCGGTAGAAGTTGCTGTTATTGTGCCGCTATACATCGTTATTTTGCTGCTACTAATTCCGGTTGATGAATATGGAGCAGTAGCGGAAATGCGGACATTGGAATTTGCTTCAATCGTTAATGCTATATTTGCGTTATATATCCCTTGGGAATTATTGTTGGAATTAATCGTAATAGATGCATTGTCTCTTAATGTTACGTTACGCGAGCTGCTAATTCCTCTAGCATTATTGGCCGAAAAGACGTCAATGGTGGCGTTATCTTCCATGACGAATGACTCACTATAATAATATGAATTATAAAACGCATAAGAAGTATCAACATTGCCACTCGCAGTAATATGACCTACATGGATAGTACTATTGCCACTCATTGTCGTCGAGCAGGAGTAATAGCAATAAATGCCGTAAATAGTCGTACGCTCATCTGACGCAACGTTGATAATTCCGCCAGTCATTGTAACGGTTCCGTAATTGCCTTCCTCAATGCCCGTGTTGACTGCTTTAATTTCGCCGCCAGTTATATTTATGGTTTTAGAATCGCCATTCTTGATTGCCTTATTTGGCGAGCTAATCGTCCCGGTTTTAATATTGAGCGTGCCATTGTTTGTGATGACATATGTGTTTGGATTTTTTAAGACGCCATCGCCGGCCTGACTACTATCTACGATATTTAATGTCCCGCCATCACCGACCGTCATAGTTTGAGTGTAGATTAATTCATGACCATTTAAGTCGAAATCTATTTCTTTGTCAGCTGGGCTAGCCGGGAGAGTTGCCTCGACTTGCGTACTGGCTATTACTTTGACGATACCTGTGCTGCCAGTGATTGCGTCGTATGCTTTCTTTAATGAATTATATTGCACACCATCAACCTCAAGATAATTGTCGGCGCTGATTAACCAGCAATTTTCTTTTCCGTCAATAACTTCAGTATGGTAGATCGTTGCATCTGGAATAGCCGTAATAGTTCCTTGACTGTAGGCTCGCTGGCCGCCCTTTATGATGCCGTCATAGAAATAGTAAGAACCTGTATTGGTGCCTTGAATTTCACCAACGATTTCAGGCGAAGTAATCGATGGTGCGGTATCATCATCGACGCCAAGCGTGACGGCATTGTTGCTTGCCGTAGATATGCCGTAGCTGCTACCAGAAATTTTTCCACCAGTGATAGTATTATTATTTGTTTTAAAGAATGCTCCGTATCCATCGCCATTGCTACAGGTCGCAGAGATGTCGCCGTTAGACATTGTGAAGCTAGAACTGCTGCCGCTATTATAGCCATAGCAAGTGTAATACGAATTAACAGTAACGTCTCCGCCACGGATTTCGGTGCTAACGTTGTTTATTCCGTAAGTAGTACTGTTCGTTGCGGGATTGGTTGCAGAGATGGAACCATCGACAAGAATGAATGCGCCATCTCCAGAAATAGCAGACATCGAGCCCCATTGTCCCCCTGTTCCGCTGACGGCTATGGTTCCGCTATTCATCGTAAGGGTACTGCTACTTAGAATATAAATCCCCTGGCATGAACTGTTATCGCTGGTCACATTTATTAATACATTTGAATTAGCTTCAATTGAAGACGCTCCCTCACTGTAGGCTCCATAGGCGGAATTCGTCGAATGGATATTTAATGCTGCATCGTCTCTTAATGTAAACACGACGCCGTCGATTCCTACGCCTGTATTCGTGGCATTGACATTAATCGACGAATTATCTTTCATGACGATCGTGCCGGTGTAGTAGTTTTCGTATATGCCGTAAACCCAATCAGTTGTGCCAGTATCGGTTTTACGCCCAACATTAATCGCACTATTACCTTCAAGGATAGTGTTGCATGAATACGAACAATAAATGCCGTACATCCTTCTTCCGTTCTCGCTCGAAACATCAATCAAGCCTCCAGTCATTGTAACGGTGTTATTATGCCAGTTTTCGATGCCGATCTCAGCAGCGCTAACAGTTCCTCCAGAAATATTAATAACATGGTCCTGATTATTCATAATTGCGCGGTTTGCAGCGTTAATAGTTCCGGATTGAATATTCAGAGTGCCATTATTTGTGATAGTGTAAGTATTTGGATTTGAGAGGGAGCCGTCGTGATTTGCGCTATTATCTACAATATTCATCACGCCGCCAACGGTCATAGTCTGAGTGTAAACAAGATTGTGGCCATTTAGATCAAAAGTGATAGTTTTGTCGGCAGGGCTAGTTGGAAGAGCGGCTTCTACACGTGTGTCGGCAATAACTTTAATCGTGCCGGAATCGCCAGTAATTGCGTTGTAGGCTTTTGTTAGGGAATTATATTGGACGCCATCGACTTCAAGATAATTATCGGCACTAGCGAGCCAGCTGGCTTTTTTACCATCAATTATTTCAGTATGAACAATAGTGGCATCTGGGACAGAGCTAATCGTTCCGTCCTTGTAGGATTCTTGCCCACCCTTAATAATGCCGTCATAAAAATTGTATGAGCCGTTATAGGTTCCATAGTTTTCGCTGACAATTTCTGGGGTCGTGATAGATGGCTCTCCTCCGTCATCCGAACCGATAGTCACGGTATTATTATTTGTATTAATACCATATGTGCCGCCAGAGATAACGCCTCCAGTAATATAGTTTTCATTATTGCTAAAGTAGGCGCCCGTACTTGTCCCTTCGGTGGATGTCGCAGAGATATTGCCACCCTTCATCACGAAATTACCGCCAGTTCCGCCAGTCACTCCGCGACTCTCACCAGTTTTACTTGTCGCTACAACAGTCCCGTCATTTATAGTTAATGTGCTTGGTCGACCGTAACTGCTACTGCCTCCTGTTAAGCCATATGCGACGCCCGTATTTGTGTCTGTAGCCGAAATTGTTCCGCCGTTCATGACGAGAGAACCGCTGCCGTAATCAATACCCGTAGCTCCATATCCTGTCCATGGATAATTCGAGACAGCGCTAACTGTACCACTATTCATAACCGCATTTGCGTAGTTGATGCCTGTCGCTGTGTTTCCCTTCGCTAAGATTTGGACGTTCGAATTTCCTTCGATTACTAATGATGAGCTACCACTACTAATGGCATTGCCGTACCCCCTGGAATCTGCGGTGAGTGTCGCATTTTCCCGTAGAGTGACATTAGCAAAATTATAAATACAGCTGTCTCTTCCAATCGATAAACTTGAAGTAATCGACGCGTCGTCCTCCATCGTGAAGCTTCCGCTATCGTAGTAATTGTAGACGCCATAAGAATTATATGCTTGGCCATCTGCGGTATTGCTGCCAACGTTAATACTAGCATCGCCATATAAATATATCGAACAACCCTGAGGTGTAGCGCAGCGGATACCAAAAATATCGCCTCTGTCATTTCTTTTTACGGAAATCTCGCCCCCAGACATACTGAAACTACTATTTGCTGCGCCCTCGATACCAATATATGGAGCAACGATATGCCCGCCACCTATCAAGAAATCATCTGCTTGATTATAAATCGCTCCGCGCTCAGTGGATGTGGTCGTAATATAGGAATCGTCGTCCATATCGAGTTTCGTGTTAGCCACCGTGCGTAGAACATACCCGTTCGTGGCGCTTAATGTGCCACTACGAAGACGTATTGTTTGATTATTTGTAATAGTATCGTTTATAGTTGAGCCAGATATTTCGGCATTTCTAACAATCAATTCGCCATTATTCACAATCGTCTGCGAAGCAATAGCTTTGCCAGTCGTTCCGCTATTTGTAATCGTGAGGTCGCCATTGTTCGTGAGAGTATCGGCGAAGTTTACCTCATAGCCAGCAACATCGAATTCGATCGCTGTATTAGCATTGACGGTCACGGGATAGGTAGCGCTAAAGTTCCTGACTGCATATATCTTGTAGCCAGTCACCGTAGAAGCATCGACGTTGTCTTGCAAGTTAAGATAATAGATATCTCCACCAACCGTAGTCTTAGTAACGGAGTTGTCGGCGCTAGCTAGTTCGGCGTGTTGGCAATCCTTTACGTCATTGTGACTAATAAACGGATAATAATAGATATCTGTATCGTGCTCGACGTTATGGTAGTATGGTGCAGAATCATAACCACCGGCAAGCGCAACGTCGCCCTCGATGAAGCCATCGTAGAAATTGAAGACGGAGTTTTGTTGGAGACCAACTTCTGTGCCGACGAGGCGGATATTGTCATTCAAGATGTTTGCTGAGCCGTCGGCTTTATAGTCATTAATACCCATTGTGAGGGTGCCGTTGTTAGTGACGGCTGCGCCGTTCGGGTTATTAATCTCGCCATTAATAAGCGTGAGGTTGCCAGTACTAGCATTGGTAATTGAACCAGTAATAGTGTGTTCGTCTAGGTCTAGGGTAATAGTCTTTTCGTTTGTGACGGTTTCCGTGGTATCGGCAAGAAGAGTAATAGTATCGTTAGCTTCGGCTTCTACTTCAGCGCGCATGATGCTCGAATAGAGCTTGCCAGTACGCTCAATCCTTGCGATGGCTGGTGCCCAGATTGCTTTAATGCTAACGTCGTCAGTAATGTTAGGAATAACGCTGCCGCTGACTGGTGTTTCATCGGCGTATTCCCATTTTTCTAGAGCATAGTTTTCTCTGGTAACGTCAAGGATAGTATAATTATCTCCTTCGCGGACAGAATAAGTTGAAGTAGTAGTGCTGCCGTCGTAAGTACCACCATTAGGATTCACGGAAACAGTATGGAAGATATTACTAAGCCAATTAGCGCTTAGGGTTGTATCTTCTGTAATACGAATTGAAGAATCGGTGAAAGTGTCGGTACCATTCAGGGTCCAATCGCGGAACTCGAAGTCCTGACGTTCGATGCTAGACAAATCTATTACAGTGCCAGAGCGGACTCGGTCAGTATAGATTTCGCTGCTGCCGTTGTAGGTTCCTCCATTAGGATCGATGGAAACATCATACAAAGTATCTTCTGGGAACTGGCCGTTTTCTTCGGTGGTCTGAACTGTAACGAAGACATGGTAACTCGCATCTTCATATGGGTCTTCTGGCTGATCGCAGACAGTACCAGCAGCGGTTTTAGTACATATTGTTTCAACTGGCGTATCAGTGTCGCAATTGTAGGTTACGGATTTAAGCAGGGAACGAGTCGAATCGCCTGGAGCAAGAGTGCCTTTCCAATACATCCAACCATCATTACCATCTTCCCAATCATTTTGATTCTGAAGATTAATCGTTGTTAGCCGATTACCGCCTGGAGCAACTGGCAAATATGACGTGCCGTCAGCGGCTAGCCAATACTCGTCGTAAGATAAACGGACACGGATAGGGAAAGTTGAATTATTGGTCGTCGATACTTCCTTTGGAGTCTCGTCGCAACGTTTCCAGCCAGACGGTGGCACCCAATCCGTAGTTGAAGTCTCGCCGTGCTTTAGGTGGAAAAGACTATCGAGAATAGAGCGGTCTTGGCTGACGGCGATTGTCCCGCCAATAAGCGCAAAAATGCCTAATGCAATCAGCACTGGCAATAACCGGCGTTTTCGTATTTTATTCTTCAATTTTCCATCACTCCACTTGATGCTTATGTATATTATAGCAAACATAAACGCGTTTGGAAGACTATTTTCTTTGACTTCCGTCCAAAATATGCTATAATATAACTATCTTAGACTATAGCAAGGGGGTGTTGTTATGAAGTCGATTGTCCTTTATTACGAGACGATTATCAAGCTTTGTAATGCTTGCGGGACGGTATTAAAGCACGAGCATCTGTATCGAGATCTTCTTTCATATTCGCCTTCGCCGGATTCGTATAAAGTACTTGTAAAGAATCACGAAAGCGATATGAATGTTTTGCGTCGCAAAATCGAAAAAGCCGTAAAGACGCGCGGCGAGCTCGGAAATACGGTTGCTAGGTTATCGAAGACGCTCGGGCTGTATCCGACTGATACGAATTTTTGGCAAGATGAAGGCGCAAATGCTTTCTGCGACATGCTTATGTGCCGCACAGAAGACAGCGATTTTCGTATCAAGGTTCGCGATTATTGCAAGCAACAGCTTGCGCAAATCGCCAAAGGCAAAGAGCCGAAACCGATGGATTTTGGCGATTTTGTCGAGCGGTACTCACAACTCGTCCAACGTCGTCTCTCGAAAAAGAAGAAAAGATAGCACATTAAAGACCACTAGTAATAATTAGTGGTCTTTTTTCATTTTAGATGACTAGGATTTTTGCAAGCATACTAAGGGATTCACGGAGGCTGCTGCCGAGTGCAAAGCGGTGCTCACCCGTGAAGACGGGCTGAGCGAACGCTGTGCCCGTAGTATGCTTGTAAAAATCCTACTACTTTGCTATAATAAGACCACTAATTATTACTTTTAGCGCAACAACTTTTGCCATTTTCTAGGCTACCAGAGCGCTTTTAGTGTGGGAATAAATATCAAGTATTTAAACAAAAGGAATAAATGAACGATAAATCCAAAGCGGAGGCCGAGCGCCGTGCGAAACTCCTAAAGTCGCGCGCTGAGCGTCTTCCAGATATCAAAAAACAGTTCGAAGAGAATCAAAAGCGCAATTTTAACGCTAATTTTGCCCCTGGAGGCAAAGATGAAAAATTAGTGGCAAAATCCGCGAAAAAGGGTAAAAATGCGTCAAAAGCGTCAAAAAAGGCCTCAAATGCGAAATCCGGCGCAAAATCTTCGCCGAAAGCCAAAAAACAGCAGGCTGCAACAGAGAAGCGCAATGACGTAAAACTCATGGTTAGCACTCGCAAAGGCGAAATGGTTCACCATCAGCGTATGCTTAGCCAGGATGTAAATGCCCAGGCAACCCAGCATATTATTGGAATTCCTGTTAACAAATCTCGTTACAACGGTTTTAATGGTAATCAGCTCAGCATGACTCAGATTCGTGCCGCCCGCCCAGATAAAGATGCTGTTCGCATTATCCCAATCGGTGGCCTTGGTGAGTTTGGTATTGGTAAAAATATGACTGCAATCGAATATCAGGGCGAAATCATCCTTATTGATATGGGCACGTTATTCGCAAATACCGACTATCCAGGCGTGAACTATATGATCCCGGATAGCAAATGGCTAGACGACAACCGCGACAAAGTGAAAGCAATCCTCTTTACGCATGCTCACCTTGATCATATCGGCGCTTGCCGTCATCTCTTGCCGTATTTTGGCCCACTAGTTCCAATCTATGGCTCTAGCTTTACAATTGGCATGATTAAAAAGCAGATGTCGGAAGTCCCAGACGTTCCGGAGATGAACTATAACATCGTTAATCCGCTCGAGCACAAAGATATTAAGCTCACGCAGCATCTCTCTGCTGAATTTGTTCATATGCTTCACTCGATTCCAGGAAACTGTTCGATCGTTGTTCGTACGCCAAATGGTCCAATTCTTCTCTCTGGTGACTGGCGCTTCGAAGATAATCCGATGGATATTCCAGCCGATTATGATCGCCTCAAGGAAATTGCCGATAAGGAAGGTTTCGCTCTTATCTTGAATGAATCTACGAACATTGATGTTCCAGGTACGCATCCGCATAGCGAATATGATGTCGGCGATAATATTGGCCGCGTCATGGATAATTACGCGTCTGGCCGTGTTATTATTAGCTGTTTCTCGAGTCAGGTTAAGCGCATCGAATGCGTTCTTAAAGAAGCTGCTGCGCGCGGACGCAAGGTTGCCTTCGCCGGTTTTTCGATGATTAACAACGTTGAAGTCGCTCTCCGTGCTAAGGCCATCAAGGTGCCAAAAGACACTATTATGAAGATGGAAGATATCGTAAAACTTCCAGACGAGAAAATTACGATTGTCTGTACTGGTTCTCAGGGCGAAATGAACGCTGTTCTTAATCGTATGGTTACTGGCGCACACCGCCATATTAAGATTAAAGCAACCGACACTATTGTCTTCTGTTCTAGCCCAATTCCAGGTAACGAGCCAAAGGTTATGGGTACGGTCGATGGTCTTCTTCGCGAAGGCGCACAGGTTGTTCAGCATAACAAAACTCACCTCACAAATATTGGCCCGCTCCATCTTTCCGGCCACGCTTATTACGAAGATCACGTTAAATTTGTCACGGACTTGCATCCAAAGAATTACATGCCATACCACGGCGAGTTCTATATGCTCGAGCACAATGCTGAGATGGCGGAGAATGTTGTAGGTATTCCGCGCGATCGTATTCTCGTTGCCGATGATGGCGATATTGTTGAACTTCTCCCGAACCAAACGATTCGCAAGAATGGCCGCATCGCAGTTGGCAACAAACTCTATGATGATGCTGATCAGCAGGTCAACGAAGCTGTCGTGAAGGACCGCATTCATATTTCTCGCGAAGGTATCTTTGTTGTGATTCTTACTATCAGTAAGAAGACTGGTCGCCTCATTAAGACGCCGGATATTGTATCGCGTGCCTTCATTTATCTTGATAATTCTGAAGAATTAATTGGCAAGATCCGCCATTACCTCCGCGCTAAGACTGATCATATGGTCAATTCCGAGGCTGACATCAAGGCGCTCAAGGAAGAAATCAAAGAAGATGTCACACATATTCTCTACGATGCTACTGGCCACACGCCAATTGTGATTCCGGTCATCAACAAGGTCTAACAAAAATATCTCCCAAATGGGAGATATTTTTTAAGGCGGTCAATCGAGCCTTATTGCCAAGTGCCGTCAGCCTGCATAGTCTGAACGGTGAGGACTAAATGATACTCTGCGTTGCTATATTCTGAAGTAGCGTTACAGTTGAAAGTGACCTTGTCGATGAACTGTGTACTTTTACCGCCAGCAGCAATATCGGCATTATAGTAGTACCAGCCGTCGGTTCTATTGAGCGTCCAGTCGGTCGTATTAATATTCTTAACAGCGGCATCTTCGTTGCCAATCTGGTTTAGTAAGAGTTCGCCGGTTGGACGACCATCGTCACCTAGTTTTTCCCAACGTTCTTCATATTTAACGCGTGTTTTGATAGCAAAATTACTACTGTTTTCGACCTCTAATACCTTTGGCGTCACGGTACATGGCGTCCAATCATCAGGACTATCGAACTCTTCCTTAAATTCGATTTCCTGACTTGCAAGATGGAAATCATTATCAAACTTTTCGGTGTACTGGAAATACGCGAAAGTCCCAGCAATACCAGCAACTAATACTAACGCAATAATTGCTACCAAGGTCTTTTTATTTTTCATGTATCATTTGTCCTTTATTAATTATTATTAGTATAAGCGTTTCGCTAAGATTGTGTCAAGTAAAAGCACAAGCGTGTTATAATAAAGAAAATTATCTGGAGAATACTAATGGCCACAAAAAAGGCAACAAAATCAACTAAGACAACCAAAACAGCAACTAAGGCAGTAAAAGCCCCAGCAAAAACGAAAAAATGTGATTGCGAGAACTGCAAATGCGGCACTGCTCATAGTCAGGTATCATTTTATATTCTTATCGCGCTTCTCGTTGCGACGATGACCGTATTGGTAGTTTCGCTCAGCTTCAATAAATCTGTTGCTGAGATTTTCAAACCATCGACCTATGCTTATAGCGGTTGGTTTGATAATGAAGTAAAAGATGGCGAAAAGGACGAAAGCGGCTTTCCTTTGATTTCTGCAGGCGCCACAATCGATATGATAAATAGCGGCAAGACCGGCTTTCTAATTATTAGTGATGCTAGCAGTATGGATTCGGACGCTTTTGCGCGCCGTGTTTCAAATGTTGTCGCTTCCAAGGATAATATCTATCGTTACAATGTCTCTGAAGAAAAATCCGTCGACGATGAGCGTATCGATTCGTTAGTAGATTACAAGACGACTCCGTCTTTCATCTATGTAAAGGATGGTCGCATCTTTGACCGTCTCGATGACGTGAAGGATGAAGAGGATCTTAAATTCTTCCTCGAAAAATACTCTGCTGTCACTATCGAAGATTAGTTTCGTGCTAAAATATAGCCAATGGAAGAGATGATTTTCGTCGACAAACCATCTGGCATGACAAGTTTCGGCGCCGTTGCCCGCGTGCGCCGAATTCTTTCTGAGCGCGAAGGGCATAAGGTGAAAGTTGGCCACACTGGCACACTCGATCCCTTTGCGACTGGCCTTTTGATTTTGCTTGCAGGTAAGGCGACAAAGAAAGCACCTGAACTAACAAAACTCGACAAAGTCTACGAGGCGACGATTCGTTTTGGCGAGACTTCTACGACCGGCGATCCAGAGGGCGAGATTACGATTTCTGGTACCGCGCCGTCGCGCGCTGAAATTGAGGCAATTATTCCGCAGTTTACTGGAAAAATTCAGCAAACTCCTCCCGCTTTTTCAGCAATAAAGGTAAATGGCCAGCGTGCTTATAAGCTCGCTCGTGCTGGCAAAGCAGTTGACATTCCGTCACGTACAGTTGAAATATATTCTCTCGAAATCCTTAGCTATGATACTCCTGAATTAAAAATCCGTACTCACGTCAGTAGCGGCACTTATATTCGTACGTTCGCCGAAGATATCGGCAAAGCACTTGGTTGTGGTGCATATTGCTCCGAACTTCGCCGCACTCAAATCGCCGACTATAAGATAGAAGAGCTACCGCTTTTCAATCTGCCGGAATAACTATTGTATAATATATATTATGTTTGATCTCCAAAAGCGCCTTGACGCATTAAAAGACGCTTTTAATACTATTTGGCAAAAACTCGATGTTGATAATCGCCTAGAAAAACTCGCTGCGCTCGAGCAGGAGGTTGCTGTTCCAGAGATTTGGAACAATCCAGATGTCGCGCGCGAAAAAACGACCAAAGTTGCGCAGCTCCATGACGAACTCGATCCCTGGACTCTATTGAAAACCCAGATTAATGACCTTGCTGAACTAATGCAGCTCGGCGACGAAAGCCTAGTCGAAGAATTTTCTGAACAGCTCGATGCGATGGAGCAAAATCTCGGCAAACTTAAACAAGAACTTCGTTTTACTGGGAAATATGACCATAATGGCGCGATTTTGCGGATTACTGCTGGCGCCGGCGGTACTGAAGCGATGGATTGGTCTGGTATGCTTGAACGTATGTATCTCCGTTGGGCGGAGCAGCATAACGTAAAGGCAACAATTCTCGATCGTGTCGACGGGGAAGATGCCGGTATTAAGACTAGCGTTATTGAAATGACTGGCACGAATGTTTATGGTCAACTTAAATCTGAACACGGTACGCATCGTCTCGTCCGTCTTAGCCCATTTAATGCCGATCATCTTCGTCAGACTTCGTTTTCACTCGTTGAAGTACTGCCGATTATCGAAAATGACGACGATGTTCAAATTGACCCGAAAGATCTTCGAATCGATGTTTATCATTCCGGCGGTCACGGCGGCCAATCGGTCAATACGACAAATTCTGCCGTTCGTATTACTCATTTACCAACTAATATTGTCGTTGCGATTCAGAATGAACGCAGTCAGCTTCAAAATAAAGAAAAAGCGATGGAAATTCTCCGCGGTAAGTTACAGCAGATGATGCAAGAACAGAATGCGGAATCCGTCGATAAACTTCGCGCTGGCGAGTCGGCTAGCTGGGGGCAACAAATCCGTAATTATGTCCTTCATCCATATAAACTCGTTAAGGACACGCGCACGAAATATGAAGAGAACGATGCCGAGGCGGTTCTCGATGGAAAAATCGACGGTTTTATCACAAGCTTTTTGGACAATTGATAGCGCTTATGCTATCATAGTTCTATGATATTGCTCGATAATGTTTCTAAATATTATCCTGGCTATAAAACTCCCGCGCTTGACGAGATTAATCTGCATATCCAGCCAAAGGAATTCGTATTTCTAGTCGGTGAATCAGGTGCCGGCAAATCTACTCTGATCAAAATGCTCACTCGTGAGGAGAAGCCAAGCTATGGCGATATTATCGTTGGCGGTATTGATTATAAATGCTTGAAAAAGAAGCATATTCCTTATCTTCGTCGCCGCATCGGTGTCGTCTTTCAGGATTTTAAGCTTCTTCCGAACCGCACTGTTTATGAAAATGTTGCATTTGCGCTAGAAATTGTCGGTGTGTCTGGCGAGGAAATCAAACGCACTGTTCCGAAAGTCCTCGAGCTTGTTGGCCTTAGCGAAAAAGCACACGAATTCCCAGGCAAATTATCTGGTGGTGAGCGTCAGCGCGTTGCAATTGCACGTTCGATGGCGCGTCAGCCAAAGATTCTTATCGCTGATGAGCCTACCGGCAACCTTGATCCAGAAAATTCAGATGGTATTATTCGTTTACTCGAAGAAATCAATAACTTTGGTACCACGATTCTTGTTACTACGCACGATGTTGAGGTAGTTAATCGTCACAAAAAACGCGTCGTTACGCTCAATCATGGTAAGATTATTGGCGATCAAAAACAAGGTGGTTATTATGACCTCGATGGCTCACGTACTCGCATTACGAAACGATCGCTTGGAGGCCAACCGCAGGCGGTTCGCCCAGCTCCGGCTCAAGCGCAGCCGGCTCCAGTTGTACCTAAGGCGCCCGTCGCGCCGCCTGTTCCTGCGCCAGAACCAACCCCAACTGTTGCTCCTCGTGCTCCGATGAAACCAGCTGCATCTACTCGTACTACTAAGTCTTCTGGCTCTGCCGTCTTAGAACAGATGCGCCGCGCAAAAGCATCGGACGCCGCAAAGCCAAAGACCGTTGCTAAGAGAAGGAGTTTATATCCAAATGCCAAGTAGAAAAATTAGCAAAGAAGATCAGCAAGCTACTATCAAGATGAGCCGCGAGCGCCTCGAGCGTATTACGAAAACTCGTAAGCATCGCATGCGTACTAATGCGCGCATTGTTAAATATGGTGCTAAGAGTTTCGTGCGCAACACCTGGCTGAGCGTTGCCGCTATTGCAATCATGGCCGTAACGTTGATTGTTTTGTCTGCTACGATTATCGCTACTCACGCGATGAGTACTGCTATTAATAAGATTGAGCAGCAGGTCGACATGTCGGTTTATATTAAGCAAGGCGCAACGCAGGATCAGATCGATCGTATCATTGGTCGCCTCACGCAGTTAGAAACTGTCGTTGATGTCGATTATACTTCTCCGGAAGATGCAAATAAAGAGTCTATTCAGAAAATTATCGAAGCTGGGAATATCACGGATGAAGATTATATTAAGAGTCTTTATGAAGCACCAAACAAGCTTCCGTGGACGCTTAATATTAAGCTCGTAAACCTCAATAATACGGCGGAGCTAGAAAACTTTGTCGCGAAAGACGAATCGATTAAAGATTTGATTGATGAAAATCGTGTTCCAAGCTATGCGTCTAGTCGTCGCGATACGATTGATCGCATTGCAGATATTATGAATCGAATTGAGCTGATTGGTTTAGTTGCAGCTGGCGTGTTTGCGCTGATTGCAATTCTGGTTGTCTTCAATACGATTCGTATGGCTATCTATAACCGTAAAGAAGAAATCTATATGATGCGCCTCGTTGGCGCAAGCCGCTGGTTTATTGTTGGCCCGTTCGTCGTCGAGGCAAGTTTCTATGGCATCGTTGCGGCAATTATCGCCGGGGGTGTCTCTTATGCGGCAGCCTTCGCGCTCAAGAGCAACTTTGGCACTACGCTCGAACCAACCCTCGATATCATGAAAAATTATTGGTATCTTGTCGCTTGTTCGTTATTAGTTGCTGGTATCTTAATTGGCGTCATTTCAGCACTTCTTGCAACACGCAAATACTTGAAACAGAAATAATTATAAATAGAAAGGAGTAGTATAGGTGGGTGGTCTTGAAAAATCATCCCGCTTATGCTATGATTTAAGGTATGAAGATTAAACGCAACATCATCTGTCTTTGCCTAGCATCGCTTGCTATTGTTGCGGGTATTCTGCCGGCGCCACGCGCCTCTGCTTATACTCAACAAGATCTCAATAATATTAATTCCAAGATTTCTGAGCTTCGCACTCAGATGAAGGCCTACGAAGAGCAGGCTAGTGCTTTTGCTGCTGAGGCGAATAATATCCAAAACGAGATTAGCTCCCTCCAAGCTCAGCAAGCCGCTCTAAAGACTCAGATCGAATTAAAGGAAGCTGAACGTGAGCAACTTATGGCCGAAATTGAGGCGACGACTAAGCGTATCAATGAGAACTCTGACACAGTCGGTTATACGATTGCGCAGTATTACTATAATGATGAGATTTCTACAATCGAGCGAATCGCTTCATCCGATTCTTTCTCAAGCTTTATCGATGAGGAAATGAAACTTTCTAGTCTTTCTGATACGCTTGCCGGTATCATCGAAGAAAATAAGAATTTAAAAGCCGAGCTTGAAGTTAAGAAAAAGAACGCCGAGCTAATTCTTGAGGATCTAAACTCGCAAAAATCACAGCTCGCTTCGCTTGAACGCCAACAAACTGCATTGCTCGTCCAAGCCCGCGAAAATGAATCGTCATATCTCGATTTGAAAAATAGCGCCGCATCACAAAAAGCATCGCTCGAAGAAGAGCAGCAGAAGATTCTTGCTAGCCTCGCTGCACAGTATAATGTTTCAAATGTGACTGCTGGCGATCCGAATAAGGGCGGTTATCCATATTCTAATCGTTGCCCGCAGCAAAAAGATGCCTTTGCTGATCAATGGGGTATGTATATTTGTGAATGCGTTTCCTATACGGCCTGGAAAGTCTACAGCACCTACGGCTACATGCCATATTGGGGTGGCCGCGGTAATGCGAAGCAATGGCCAGCCAATGCTCGCGCTGCAGGCTACACTGTCTCGAACGTTCCTCGCGTTGGCGCAGTTGGCATCTCGACTGGTGGCGCCTATGGACATGCAGTTTGGGTAGAAGCTGTTGCTGGCAATCGTGTTTATATTTCTCAGTATAATTATCGCAATGCCGCTACGAATTATCAGGCAGGCGAATATTCTGAACAATGGGTCGACCAAGGAATGTACCAATATATTTACTTCGGTAAATAATTATGAATAGCGAATCGTTTTTTGATAAAGATATTTCGGATATCCTTTTTCAATTCGGTACTAGTGAGTTAGGCCTTAAAACTAGCGAAGTTAAAGCGCGTCAAGCGAAATACGGCGCCAACATTCTGCCGAAGAAAAAACGTGATAATATTTTTAAGATTTTCTTTCGCGAATTTATCGATCCGATGGTCATACTACTTGTTGTTGCAATCGCCGCTTCGATTGTTGCGGGCGAATATATTGATGCTATCGTGATAGCGTTCATTATTCTCGTCGATGCTATTATGGGCACTTATCAGGAGAATAAGGCGAATAATACTGCTGCTGCGCTCGAGGATTATATAAAGGTGCAGGTTAAAGTCGTTCGTGATAGTGAAGAGCAGATAATAAATGCCGAAGAATTAGTGCCGGGCGATTATGTATTTCTTGAGTCGGGCGACAAGATTTCTGCCGATATGCGCCTGATTGAAACACATAATTTTTCCGTTGACGAATCGATATTGACCGGCGAGAGCGTCCAAATTGCGAAGCACCCTGAGACGATTCGAAAAGTCGGATCACCACTTGGAGATCAGCGCAACATGGCTTTCTCGGGGACAACAGTTGTTTCCGGACGCGCCAAAGCCGTCGTCGTAAAAACTGGTCTTTCGACCGAGCTTGGTAAAATTGCTGAGAGTCTGAACGAGACAAATAAGTCAAAAACTCCGCTTGCGATTCGTGTCGGTAAACTATCGCGTCAAATTACGATTATGATTGTTGTCATTGCGGCTGTTCTGGCGACACTTCTAATCAGCAAGCGTGTTCCATACACTGAAATTCTTATTACAGTTATCGCCTTTGCAGTTTCGGCAATGCCGGAGGGACTGCCGCTCGCGCTCACGATGGCACTCACAATTGCGTCGAACCGTATGGCGAAAAAGAATGTTATTGTTCGAAAACTAAGCTCCGCAGAATCGCTTGGTAGCTGTACGGTTATCGCGTCAGATAAAACCGGCACGCTCACAGTTAATCAGCAAACGGCGAAGAAAATTGTCTTGCCGAACGGTGAAGAATATCAGATATCTGGCACCGGTTTTAGTACTTCTGGTAAAGTCACGGGTAATGTTATGGAATACGCTAAAGAAATTGGTTTTCTTGGCGTCATTAATAATGAAGCCTCAATCGATAATGATCAACAAATTGGCGACTCTATTGATATTGCCTTCCTTGTGCTTGGTAAAAAACTTGGCGTTAACACAAGAGGTATTAAAATCATTGAAAGCATTCCGTACGAGTCGGAAAATAAATATTCTGCTGTATTTTACGAACAAGACGGCGAAACCTATTGTACCGTAAAAGGCTCTCCGGAAGTCGTCGAAAGTTTCTGCTCGGAAGTTAATTTTGCTCGCCACAAAGATCAAAAGAAACTGCGCGCGCAAAATGAAGCGCTTGCCCACGATGGCTATCGCGTAATTGCACTCGCGTCTGCGAAGGTAGGTAAAAAAGAAAAATACAATGAAAAAGATATTAAGAATCTGAAGTTCATGGGCTTTGTTGCCTTTATCGATCCGATTCGAAAAGAAGCAGCAGTGTCAATTCGCGAGTGCCGAACGGCCGGTATTAAAGTCTTGATGATTACTGGTGATCATCCGCTCACGGCGCTTTCAATTGCGAAAGATTTAAGTCTTGTTGCCGACGAATCGGAAGTGACAAACGGGGAAGAAGTCGAAAAATACTATCGTCGTGGCGAAAAAGAATTTGATGACTTTATCGCAAGCAAACTTGTCTTTGCGCGCGTTACGCCACTACAAAAACTTCATATTGTAGAATCGCTCAAACGCCAAGGCGAATTTGTTGCCGTGACTGGCGACGGTGTCAATGATGCTCCTGCGCTCAAGTCTGCGAATATTGGCGTCGCGATGGGTTCCGGCACCGACATTGCTCGCGAAACCGCCGATATGATTATTGTTGACGACAATTTCAAATCGATTGTTGCGGGCGTAAAGGAAGGTCGCGTTGCCTATGCGAATATTCGTAAAATTATTTATTTCCTAATTTCTTGCAATATTGCTGAGGCAGTTTTCTTCTGTCTTGCAATCGCGCTAGATATGCCGATGCCATTTGTTGCGGTTCAGCTTCTCTGGCTAAATGTCGTAACTGATGGCGTTCAGGATTTCGCGCTTAGTTTCGAGAAAGCCGAAGATGATATTCTACGCGAAAAGCCACGCAATCCAAAAGAGTCTATCTTTGACAAGACTCTCCTACATAAGATCCTGTTTTCCTCCGCTATTATTACGGCCGCAATATTCGGTCTATATTATTATTTGATCAACGTCGCGAAGGTAGATGTCGTTGTGGCGCGTAGCTATACGATGTGTTTAATGGTATTTATTCAGAATGTCCATGCCTTTAACTGCCGCAGCGAAAAGCAGTCCGCGTTCAAGATTCCGCTCCGTAGTAATCCGGTATTCTTATTCGGTATTGCCGGCACGATTATCTTGCAGCTTATCGTGATGGAAGTACCGTTCCTGTCGAATTTCTTGCAGACAATCTCGATGCCGCCAGCGCTCATCGCACAATTCTTTGTCTACGCCTTATCTATTCTGATTGCTGTCGAGTTATATAAGCTCGTAATTCGAAAAATACGTCCGTAGTATAATAAAAGCATGTTGAGTTCGGCCGCCATTCAGCTGATTGCGATTATTTCTATGACTTGTGACCATATTGGTCTGTATTTACTCGGTGGTTTTATGCCTTTTCGTATTATTGGCCGCCTAGCACTCCCTTTATTCGCATTCATGCTCGTTGAGGGCTTTAGGCATACAAGCTCTCGCAAAAAATACCTTTTCCGGATTGTGGCTACGGCTTTTATTTCCGTCCTACCATGCTTCATCTTATCTACTATGATGAAGATTAATTATGCACCCAATGCGCTATTTACGCTAGCATTTTCGCTACTCGCGCTGATGCTTGCGGAGCGCGGCGGGCTTGCGCTAGTTGCCTTACCATTTGTTGTGCTGTTGCCTGGAGTATTGAACTGCGAATACGGTACGCACGGCGTATTGCTGGTATTAGGTTTCTATTATGCTGGGCGCATTTTTGCGAACAATCAAATCCTACGTATTGCATCGCAGGCCGTTGTGCTTGCGGCAATGATGTTCTCACTTGCACAATTTAATGGATGGGGAATAATTAGCCTTGGCGTTATCGCGATTATTCCGATTGCTCTATATTCTGGCAAGAAAGGGAAACGCTTGCCGCATCTATTCGGCTATATTTATTACCCGGTACATTTATTTGTAATTTTATTTATAAAACTACTTCTTTATTAAGACTGCCATTGTAGCTGCGATACGGAATTCGTATTCGTCGGCATGTTTTTCGAGAAATTCGTTTACGGCTACACCAGCGCCAGGCAATTCTGCGTTGCGGAAATCGTGTACGATAATTTTTCCGCCGCTTACTAATTTTGGCGCCACTAAATCAAAACTAGTTTTAATTGATTCGTAAAAATCTCCATCAAGCAGAGCAAAAGATATTTCGCTCGGCAAATCAGAATCACTTAATCCATTGAACCAACTTTTTACGATGACTGGATCGGGCAGGGCATATTTCTTGAACTTGTGGCGCACGGTGTCTGGCGAGGCTTTTAGTTCGCCTGCCTTGAAGCGCCAACCGTCCGCGCTATTGTCTTCGGCACTTTTTTCCGGTAAACCTTCAAATGAATCGTAGAGATAAAGCCATTTGTCTGGATTGTTACGTAATACGCCGGCGAGTAAAATTGACGTGTCGCCTTCGTAACAACCAAACTCTACCACGTCGCCAGGCAAATCCAAAATCTGCTCGAGTTCGTCGAGCAGTAATTTTGTCTCACGATTTGGGATTTGTAGTTCCTTAGGCATCTAGGAAACCAATCTCCTTGCAGAGTTCTGCAAATTTTTCATGGAATTCTTTAATCGTGCCAGAGTTATCGACATAGTAATCAGCAATCGCGATTGGGCCACCTTTTTCAAGATTCTCGATTTCAGTTTTGTCGCGTTCTGCGGCTTGCTGCGCATTAAATGGACGCTCTGGACGCTCGGCAAGGCGCTTGCGACGTAGTGCTTTTGGTACGACAATTGCAACGACGGTCATCTCGGTTGGGAATTCCTCGCGAAGAATCTTATACTCAGTCCATGAATAGAGACCATCAAGAACAATGCGTTTTTGGCCAGCGGCAATTAGATCTTTTGCTTCTTTGACAACGCGCTTAACGACGAAATCTTTGCCTTCTTTTTCGCGAATTTCCTCGCGGAATTTCTTTTCGTTTTCAGGCGTATCTTCAAGTCCGGCTTCTTCCATGCCTTTAAGGATTACGCCACCAAAATAAATTTTCGGAATTTTCTTTTCAATCAAATAATCAATGGCGGTCGATTTGCCACTACCGCACATACCTACCACTGCTAGGATTTTTACATCTTTCTTTTCCATTAGTATTAGTATAGCACCATCATGAGCTGTTCGGCGCTTTTGTGGTTTTTGTCATGTTTAGGACAAGAGGAGCAACATCTGCTTTCCAAACTCACAAAAGTAAACTTGTTCTGACGGGTTTAACTGGTTGGACGGGCTGGACGGGTTGGACAGGTTGAGTGAGCGAACTTTCGTATTGCTAAAAAGTCAGGTCTAGACGTTGCTCAATAACTGGCGAAATAGCTAAAAATATGTTAAAATATAGATATGTTTGTTGATACGGCGAAAGTTTTTATTAAAGCCGGCAAGGGTGGCAACGGAGCTATCTCTTTCCGACACGAAATCTACATCCCGAAAGGCGGTCCTGATGGTGGTGATGGCGGTAAAGGCGGTGATGTGGTTTTTGTTGCAAGTAAAGACTGTGACACTTTAATTGACTTTCGTTTTCAGCCAAAACTTATTGCGCAGGATGGTAAAGCTGGTTCTGGGCAGAAATCTAGCGGTAAGTCTGGTAAAGATCTCGAAGTTGAAGTTCCAATTGGTACGGTCGTAAAACGTGATGGCGAAATAATTGCCGACCTTACCTTCGATGGTGATCGTCAAATTGTTGCTCATGGCGGCGATGGTGGCTATGGTAACTGGCACTTTCGTAGTTCGACGCGCCAGACGCCAAAGATTGCCGAGCTTGGCAATCCTGGCGAATCTTTTGATGCTGAGCTTGAGCTTAAATTGCTCGCCGACGTTGGTCTTATTGGTTTTCCGAATGCCGGCAAATCTACATTCCTTTCTGTTGTTTCGAACGCTACGCCAGAAATTGCCGACTATCCTTTCACAACTATTACGCCAAACCTAGGCGTAGCAAAAGTCGACGACCATAGTATCTTGATTGCAGATATTCCAGGCCTTATCGAAGGCGCTTCCGATGGCAAGGGGCTTGGCGATCGTTTCCTTCGTCACGTCGAGCGTACAAAAGTTCTCCTTCACCTTATTGATGTATATACCGAGGATGCTGGTAAATCTTATAAAGATATCCGCTCGGAACTTGAAAAATATTCTGCCGAACTAGCCGCCCGCCCGGAAATTGTTGCATTAACGAAATGCGAAGGTCTCGATGAGGAGATTATAAAGATGCAAATGCAATCTATTCTTGAACAGAACTCGGATGCAAAAATCTTCACGATTTCTAGTTCCGCACATCAGGGCTTAACAGAAGTTTTGCGCGAACTCTGGCAGATTATTGACGCAAGCAAAGTGGAAGAAACGCCAGTAGTGGCTGAGGAAGAATCAGATATTCCGGTTATTACGCTCGAAATCAAAGAGCAAAAACGCCGCGCACATCATCAGAAATACCAGATGGGCGAGCGTAATACTATTATGCAAATCGATCCGCAGACGGATTATTCTGAAGACGAAGCTCTTGACGAATAAGCATAATCGTGATAAACTAAGCCTAAGCTGGTACGCTCTGCGGGGTTCCACTGTAAAAATGTGGACAGTGTGGAGACTAGATACAAAAATAAAAACAGCGGATTAAAACAAACATTTGCTTTGTGCCCCTGGGTGGGCGCGTAGCAGCGAGAAAGCGCCATCTTGCCCCGCAAAT
>JAFWLZ010000031.1 GCA_017510835.1 Candidatus Saccharimonadota bacterium | reverse complement strand
TAAAAGATTAAAAGAAGATTTTAATCTCCGTGAGCAATTATCTGAATTAAGAGGTAAGATTTATGCCTAATTGTGGAAAAGATGTTCAGAAGACTGTAAAAAAGTTAGCGAAAAAATTGTCGAATTTAATTGTGCAAAAATCCAAACTTGTGTATAAAAATATTTTTTCACACACTAATAAACGAGTTTTGAGTAGTTTTGCGCAACTATTTTTAACAACTAAAAAAGAATATTTTAATCTGTTAAAAATGAGTTTTACACGTTTTCCACATAGCTCTACTAATACTACTATTAATATAAGGAATTATTAAAAAGGAGGATAAATGGAGGTTGAGGTTTTACAAGAAAGACTTTCAAAAGCATTAAGTATTGTAAGTCGTGTAGCAGCAAGCACTAAAGCAGGTTTACCGATCTTAAGTAATGTACTTCTTCGCGCAGAAGGAAAACAATTAGTCTTAACTGCTACTAATTTAGAATTAGCGACGGTAGAGTTTGTAAACGCAAAAGTTAAAAATGAAGGTACTATTACTGTTCCAGCTAGATTATTAGCAGATTTTATTTCCAATCTTCCTAAGGAGCCAGTTACTTTAAAGGCTGATGGTGAAAAATTAACTATTTCTGCCGGTAAATACAAATCTATTATTAATGGTATTTTGGCGGATGATTTTCCTGAACTACCGACTATTAATGAAAAAGATGCGGTTACCTTTAAGATTCCGACAGATATCTTTAAAGAAGCAGTTAATCAGGTGATAATTGCAGCAAGTAATGATACGACTCGCCCTGCTCTTACTGGTGTTTTCTTTAATACTTTTGAGAATGCTTTATATATTGCGGCGACGGATGGTTATAGACTTGCAGATAAAAAGTTCGTAGATGATGTTACGAGTGAAGTAAAAGCGATTATTCCAACTACAGCATTAAGAGAGGTGCTTAGTTCCCTTTCTGATAGTATGGAAGAAATTGAAGTGATGATTATTGATTCGCAAATTCAATTTAGAATGGGAGAGATTGAGGTTACTTCAAAATTAATTGATGCAAGCTTCCCGGATTATCGTCAGCTAATACCGAAGAATGAGAAAGCAAAAGTAAAATTAAATAAAACTGAGTTAGTCCGTATGACGAAAGTGGCTGCCTTATTTGCGCGAGAATCGAATGGATCGGTAGTTTGTGAAGCAAAGAAAGATGAAGGTAATTTTAGTATTTCTGCAGTCGCGAGTGAGTTAGGTGAAAACTCTGCTGCAATGGAAGCAGAAGTAAAAGAAGACGGTAAGGTTACTTTAAATTCTCGTTATCTACTTGATGCATTAAATGCAACTACGGAAGACGAAGTAGAGTTTTGTTTTTCTGGAAAATTATCGCCGGTTATTATTAAGAATAGTAAAAATCAGGATTATACGCATATTATTATGCCTCTTAAGAGCTAATGAATATAATTCAGAAAATTAAATTAACAAATTATCGCTGTCATGATAATTTTGAGCTCGATTGTAATCGATCAACTACTTTAATTATAGGTGAAAATGGAAGTGGAAAAACTTCTGTTCTAGAGGCAATATATTTAGCGCTGCGAGGAAAAAGTTTTAGGGCGGTTGATAGAGATATAATGAGGCGTGAAGAGGAATTTTATCGTGCTGAAATAGATTTATGCGATGCTCAAAAAATCATAATTAGATATGATGGTAAGAGTGATAAGAAAAGTTTTGAAATTGATGGCAAAAAATCAATTCGTTTACCGAAGAAAAATCGTTATCCAGTAGTGCTTTTTGAGCCAAATAATATTTACTTAATAGAATCATCCCCTTCTAGGAGGCGTGATTATTTTGATGAATTATTTAAGCAAATTAATAATAATTATTCAGTTGCGCTTAGTCGCTATAATAAGGCTTTAAAACAAAGAAATGATCTTTTAAAACAAGAAGATTTATCGACGGATGATTTGTTTTCATGGGATGTTTTATGCGCTCAATATGGAACTGAACTCAGAAAAATACGAAACGAAATTATTGAGAAAATTAATGAAAAAATAACTAACAACTATCGTGAAATAGCAAAAAATGAAGATGAGTGTAGTATAGAATATACCGGTGAAAAGATTGATGAAAATAAGTATTTAAGTGAATTAAATAAAAATTTTCAAAAAGATCGAGTATTAGGATATACGACTTTTGGTGCACATAGGGATGATTATATCTTTTGTTTTAATGGAAAAGATGCGGACGGTTCTGCTTCGCGTGGTGAGATGAGAAGTATTATTTTAGCTCTTAAATTCATTGAAGCGGAAATCCTCGAGCAAGAAACCGGAAAGCAACCAGTAGTGCTTCTAGATGATATATTCTCTGAATTAGACGAGATGCGTCAAAAATATCTTGTGAAAAATTTTCATAATTATCAAATGATTATTACGAGTACAAATATTCCAGCTAATATGACGGCTAATATGAATTTATAATATCTAGAATATCTTTAGATACGTCTGGAGTATTATAAGTTGTCAAAATTGGTTGCGGAGTGGTTATTTGTTTCCAGCTATTTTCATCTTTCTTTAAGATGATTCGATAATGAGCATAATGTAAGTTGTTTTTATAATCATCTATATAAATAGTCGTGTAGTAATAATCGCCTAATTGTTTAATCTCATTAATTTTATAATTGCTTGGTAGGTTGTAGGCGGTTTTTATGAATTGTTTTATATCTTCTTCTGAGTTCTTTTGATATTTTTTGAAAATATTTTCATTATGGAAAATAATATTTAATGAACTAATATTAATATCTTTAAATGTCTTTAATTTTTCTACGACTATATCTATATATTCTGGTTCAGTTTTGACGTTTATAATCAATTGATCGTCTGTATTATATTCGTAGCTAATTGAATATAGAGCAGTATTGATTGGAAGGTGATTAAGGATTGGATTTTCATTTCGTTCTTTTTCGCCTTCTGTATTTAATTGAGCCCCAATTAATCCTTCGACGGTTACGAATTCCTGGCGATGTTTTTCGATAAATTGGCGCCCTTCATCGTCGAGTGCACTAAGAGTAGCGTAAATTTTGAGTGGCTCATCTTGGACTTCAAAATCACGTTCATAAGTTGAGAGGTGTTCATTGCTTTGTGCTACTAAGTGATATTTTCCCGGAGTAAGCCAGCAATCACTTTTATTACTGACGCGAGTGTCGTTGATTGTAATTACGACGTCATTTGGAGCGATTTGGATTGTTACTTTTGTCTTTCCTGCTCTATATATTAAGTTTGCGGCGGAATAGATAACAATAAATGTGAAAACTATAAAAATAATTAAAATACGAATTTTAACGTTTTTTGCTAGGGGTTGTTTTTTAGTCTTTGTCATATACTTTATTCTCTATATTTGTTTTTAGTGAAGTACCGTTACTGGTAGTAAAGTTTGGTTTACGATACCAACGTACAATACTACCATTACCAGAAATCAAGCTTTCATGTCCCGCCATTGGTGCGCGGGCGGAACTAGAACCGTAAGATGCAGAGGCGATGTTTGAATCAAAGCCATCTATTTCGCCAACAT
Organism: Candidatus Saccharimonadota bacterium; assembly: GCA_017510835.1. Classification (GTDB taxonomy): domain Bacteria; phylum Patescibacteriota; class Saccharimonadia; order Saccharimonadales; family Saccharimonadaceae; genus UBA2834. Next base: position 31,940 of record JAFWLZ010000031.1, on the reverse strand, counting down.
AAATAAAGGTATGGCCATTCGTAAAGGCAACGTCGCCAGCTTGAAGAATACTTGTGTCTACGGCTGTAGACGTAGATGAATTAAGGAGTGTCCAGTTATGGCTCTTGACCCATGCTTCTTGAGTGTCGGTGGCGCCTTTTGTGTCGTTGTAATCAGAAGCGAGTCCGGAATTTTGGGCGAGAATAGTTACGAAGCCACCACAGTCAATACCTGGCACGCCATTAACGGAGCCGCCAACGTAGCGTCCTTCACTAATAGAGGTTGTTACTGCTTGGGCATAATCCGGCATACGATTCGTGTATGGAGCTTTATGATATTCTGGCCAGGCGTAGGCTTTAACGAGCGAGGTGAATTCGCCGCTAACACTACAACCATTTTCATTTGTGTTGCTATTAATTGCATCGTAGAGTGTTTCGGCGAAGAGAGTTTCTCCTGCTTCATTCGGGTGAACATAATCGGCCATATAAGTATCCGGGCTCTTACTGACTGTGGTTTTCCAGTCGGCTACGATAATATTAGAATTTTTCTTCGCAACACTAAGGAATTTTTCGTTATTTGAATCATATATACTTTCATTGGTTTTATCGTAATTAGTGACAAATACTATTTTTTTGTCAGTACCAATTGCATTTAAGGCATTAGTGATTTGATCGTCGGTGAGATTTTTTGTATTAGTGCCGAGTGCAAAAATCACGGTGTCGTTAAGATCCATATTTTTTGCAATTTCAACTCCTTCATCCCAGCCACGACCATTTTTTGCATTCACATCTTCAGAGGAAAGTTCGGAGAATTTTTCAAGGATTTTTAGATTAGATCTAACTGTGATTGAATCTCCTATAATACTGAGATTTTTGCCATTTTCAACAGTGCCGGTTGCGCCGGAAGTGACGGTACCTTTACCGGAATATTTATCGAAATACTCGCGGGCATATTCACGACGCTTTTTTGTGCCTTGGTATTTTATACCGACAAAAGGTGCGTAGTATAAAATTTCATCCGTGCCGCCGACAGCGCGCTCGAAGAGAGTTAGGAAGACTTCTGCTGCAGCTTCCGGCTCATTTTGTTTCTTTAACTCCCCTTGCCAATCGAGATAATTATCGGCAAGTGTATCTTCTAGTTCAATCTTAAGGAGCTTATCAAGATCACTTTCTGGGATTTTTTTGTAACCACCAGATGGCCAATATTCGGAAGAAGTATATTTTTCAAGCCCTGCTTCACGAAGTTTAGAAAAAAGCGTTTCTTTACGACCATAGCTCCATTGGAATAAGCCCCAATAAGTTGAATTGCTAGCGCGGGTTGGTTCGAGACCGGTTTCGACCATGCCATTACCAAGAATTCCGGCTACTTGCGCATCGGTAAAACCATTTTCGATATAGAAATTCCATATTTTTTCTGGTACATCGGAACCGGACAAAGTTGTTGTAGTAGAATTGCATGAATCGTTGCTTCCGTCAGGGTTATAATAGTAAATACCGTTTTTATCGAAATAATCAAGAACATCTTCATTTGGAATGGTTGCAAAAACTGGCTGACAAATTAGGAGAGCGGCTAGGATACTAAATATAATCTTTTTCATACGGTATAGTTCCTTCGGTCGATAAAGATTTGTGCTTGCTCAGCGATGGCAGCCATGATTTGTGGTTTTTCGGTTGAAGTAAAGGATAGTTGCTTCGGCTCGTTTGTTCCGGTAAATGAAATACGTGAGGCTGGGTTATAATTAGCGATTTGGTTTGAATATTTTACGTATTCCATGAGGAAGGCGATATCGTCTTTTGATTGGCCGGAAATGCGAGCGAGAGTGCCAGTGAAGGAATTATCGAGAGGGTGCTTGTCATAGTAATTATTTTTATAGGAAAGCACTGGATTAGAATCCTCTTCATCGTCCATACTACTTAGAATTCGCATATCTTCGATGTAGCGCTGATAATATTTGAATTCCGTATCCCAACGCGGATTATCTTTTGACATTCTACAATTCTCACCAGTACCCCACGGTCTATTGGCGATATCTTCGGCGGCATTAATGATGTCGATTGCGTCATTAATAAGTGGAAGATTATTCCCTACGATTCCTAAGTCGGTTTGAAGAGCATTCATGATACCGGCGTCAACTACACCCCATGGAGATTCGCGCTCGGTACAAACATTAATGAATTTTGCGAGTTCGGAGTCTTCCTTAATATCGCCATTCTCATCGAGATTCGGTTCGATGACGGATACATAAGTTGGATCGTCTGGAGATAAATCAATAGTCGAATAGTCCATCGCAACTATTTCCTGGTCATACATTTCGCAAACCGTATCTTCTAGTGCATCAGTACAGGCTTCATAGGTTGAGGTGTAAGATATTTCTTCATCATATGCGGATGCGGCTGGGTTAAAGACATTTAATGCATTGGAAATAGTGGTGGCAAAATTAGAAAATTGGCTAAATAATCCATTTGAGCGTGACATAAAGGCAAATTTAGAAAGGAGTGAGCCAAGGAAAGTATGGCGATTTGATGTGTCAAATGGGCTATGGTTTTTGCGATCAATTTCTGCTTCTTCGGCGAGCGCGACGGTAGTTTGGCGGTTTTGTTCCTTAACGTAATCTTCAGAGGCTGGCATATAGGCGCTAGATTGGGTTGCGAGCTTAAAGTTTGAGGCGGCGGCACCTTGGGTAAATTGTTCTCCGGCTGGGATGCCAGTGTAATTTTCAAAGAGATTGTTAGCGAATATTTTTGCGACATATGGAATGACGGTATTTACAACAGCGGCAACGATTCCAGTCAATGCTATGCCGCCGACGGTTTGTGCAACAGCACTGACGACGAAGTTTGCGAGCGCGCCGCCTGGTACAGCATTAGAAACGAGCGATACGACAGCGGAAGCGGCCATAACGCCATCACAAACAATATTAGTTGCGCCAGTGCTGACTGCGATAGTCGTGGCAGCACGTGTTACGTTTTTGATTGAATATGGAGATACTTCATCTTTTGAAGATGGAGTGTCGCCGAGAATTAGTTTTGCGCCAGTCGATTGAAGCGGTGAACCGTAGACGTTTTTTGTAGTGGAAGTGCCATCGGAGTTTACATATTGAACATCATTTGAAGTTTCGGTTGTTAAGAAGTTAAGAGTTTCATTGACGGCGGATGTATCACCCTCCCCTGCCATCATTTTACTAACTGGCTCCATGAGGCTGAGGAAGTACGAAATGGATTGGAAAATTTGATAAGCAGAAACGGTGACGGCAGCCATATTGGCAATACGTAACGCTGAGCAAACTGGTACGCCGGCATTCGATACTTTACCGGCAATATTTTCAACCATTACGCGTGCTTTTGCTTCTGGTGTATCTCCAACGATATTTTTCGTCGAAACATCCTCGCCATTTTTTGCGACAGTGTCATTTCCGTCATCATCTTTAGTGCGACTGACGGTATTAATATCTGCGTCAGTGCCAGTTACGCGATCAGAAACAGTATCTTGGAAGTTTTGTTTATCCGCTTCGGCGTCGCCGGTAGATTTATATTTATCAAAGATATCGCGCGTGGCACCTTTCTTTTTATAAAAATAGTCGGCAGAATCATCGAAGAAGCCAGCTACGCGGCCACGTTTAGCTCGGTAATAAGCGTCGCGGAAATTAGCATCGCTCGCGAATTTGTTTTGGAAGGAATTTGCGTCAATTATTTCATCGCCGTATTTCAGGACAGTACTTTTTGTTGAGACGAGAGAACCGGTTTTGAAATTTCCGTCAGCGTCGATTTTACCAACTTCGATGCCATTCTTTTTGAGGCGGTTTTTCATGTATGGAGTGAAGTTGGTATATTTTTTTGTAAAGCCGCTAATTTTAATCTGGTCGCCACCGTCGAGCATATATTTAAAAATACGCTGATTGCGGGCATTATATGAAGTAAATTGAATGTCGGTCGCGTCGGTATAGAGACTTGAAAGATGTGGTCCAAGGAATGATTGAGTAAAGAAGAAAAATGCACCGCCGCCAAAAAGAAGCGCGGTAATTATTCCGGCTGGAGCAAGACGACGTTTAAAGAAACCGCGCTTGCCATTGCTTTTAGTGGTAGTTTTATCTTTGCCGCGTCGTTGATTTGTGCCGCGAACGGAATTGCGAAAAGAATTACTGATTTGATTTTTTTCAAGATTATTTAAAGCGTTAATAGCGCGGTCGGACGGACGCTGATATTTACGTTCATTTGAAGAAGATGCCGACTGGTCATTATTTTGTTGTTTTGCTGCATTTTTTTCGGCATCAGAAAGCTCCTGGCGAGCAATATTTTCTGGGCGAATAACCGCCTCTTCCATATTGTTGTATGGATCGTGCTCTTGCCGATATTTTTGACCTATATTGTCGGCTGACATACCACTATAATTATATAATATTTAGGTGGTAATATAAACGATAAGCGTTATTGTTTGCTTGCGCCTGGATTGGTTGTAATAAGAGCATCTTCAGTGTTACTGGCGACGATTGAAATATGAACGTGGTTTTGACCAGCGAAGAAGAGACCTTGACCGACTGGGAAGCTTGAAAGACGTTTGCGTTCCTCGTTTGTGAGCTTAAAGACATCCGACAAAACGTCGACGGCTGATGCAGACTGTTTAAGAAGGAGCTGCATAGATGAGTTTGAAACGATAGCACGACCCATCTTTGAGGACATGAAGTCTTCAACGTCCTGCGTAATTGTAGTGAGACCGAGATAATATTTACGTGCACGCTTAGCAAGGCTAAAGAGGAAGCTAGCGGAATCTTCGTATTTCATGAGCTGCCAGGCCTCATCAACGATGAGCATACGTTTGCGCTGGTCGGCACGAGTAATGTTCCAGATATGGTTCAAGACGATATACATTGCGACTGGGCGAAGTTCGTCTTCAAGATCGCGAATGTTAAAGACGACCATTTGGTTGTTAATCTCAATGTTTGATTGCTGTGAGAAGATACCAGCAAAAGTACCGGTTGTATATTTACGGAGACGCTGAGCAAGACTGTGACCAGTGCCGCCCATGTGTTCGAGTGTGTCGTAAAGGTTAATGATAGTTGGCGGTGGTGCAGTATGAGTAAGAGGATCGCTTGTGATACCGACGCGAGCGTAAGTATCGATTAAAGCCTGATCGAGATCGGCTTCTTCATTTGGACTAAGGACGCCGCCGCCGAGCATGAGACGGAAAAGGCCATGAAGCGTAACGAGATTAGCGCGAAGCGCGTCATTTGCATCTTCTGCGTCGACGACTTTTGGAAGATCGAATGGATTAATACGGACATCAGAGTTAAGGCTGAGGCGGATATATGAACCACCAACAGCGTCAGCGAGTTTCTGATACTCGTTTTCTGGGTCGATAATGAGAACTTCGGTACCGACCATCATCGAACGGAGAGCTTCAAGCTTAACAGTATAAGATTTACCTGCACCAGACTTCGCGAAGACGACCATATTGGCATTTTCCAGCGAGAAGCGGTCGAAGATAACGAGGCCGTTATTATGCATGTTGATGCCGTAAAGAATACCCTTCTCCTGAGTAAGGTCGGCAGAGGTGAATGGGAAGCTTGTCGAAATTGCGCCGGTGTTCATGTTGCGGCGAATTTGAAGCTGATCTGTACATTGAGGCATAGTACTATTCATGCCCTGCTCTTGCTGAGAGCTTGCGACCTTTGTATAGACCATCTGCTGGCCAAAGATATTTTCGATTTTATGCTGAACGAACTGAAGTTCATCGAGAGAGTCGGCATAGACGGTAATATATAGCGCATAGCGGAAGAAGCGCTCGGCGCCAACCTGAAGCTGATCGCGGAGTTCCTCAGCATCGGAGATAGCAGCTTCGAGCTCTGGGTCACGAACTTTACCCTTTTCGCTATTGATATCCATGGACGCTTCGAGCTGAGTGACCTTCTTAGTAAGGTTTTTCATAATGACGGCGGAATCGGCTGGATAGATATACATCGAGACATCAAGAACTTCGTCCATATTAATAATGGAGCTGAGCCAGCCAGTATAGAGCTCGCGTGGGTAGCCATAAATATATATAGTGCGGCCATACTTAGTGCCAATGCGAAAATGGTCAGATTGGAATTCGAGACTGGAAGGAGAAATGAGGTCGCGGAGAGTGGTAATACCGGTTTCAAACGCGCGCTGAATTTCAACTTCTTCTTGAAGCTGAGCTTGTGCTGCGATATCCGCAGCGCTGAGTTGTTTTTGTTTCTTTGCCATTATTTCTTCTCCTCCTCTGCCGGGCGATCACCCTTCTTCACATAGAGATGTGCGAGTTTATTAAAGTCTCCGAGTGGTTCGCGAACAGCAGTGTCTGGGTTATTGAAGTTGTAATAGAGCTGACCAAGTTCCTTAGTATTAAGACGAACGGATTGGATGCCGATTTGGAATAGGCCAGAGATGACTGCTTCGGTACGGTTGGTCATCTCGGTGACGGCTTTGTCGTAGGTCGCGCGGTCAATACGTGTGACTGGTGGAGTTTTGTCTTTTGTGAAAGTCTTGAAAAAGTTTTTCGATTGTTCGAGAGCTTTTTCGGCTTCTTTCGTGGTGTAGTAAGGAATAACGACGAAGAAGGATTTATCCATAATGTTTGCTTCCTGAGATAGTTCGTCAATGAAGCTAATATAGTCATCCATCAAGACGCCGAGGAGCATATTGTCGTTCTTACGACGAAGGTCGAGAAGACGATCAATATATGGCGCGATATCGACACGCTGAGAACGAATAAGAATTTGAACGGTGAAATTAAGAGAGTTAAGGAAGTTTTGGTAGGCGAACTCAACCGATTCGCGTTCTTCCTCGGACATAAGATCGAAGTTAATAGATTTACAAGCGACGACGGAGCGGAAGGATCCATCCTTCATAATAACCATCGAATCGCGAAGTTCGGAGATAAGGAGTGCGGATTGGGCGGAGTTTGGATTGTTACCGCGAACATTAGTCGGAGCTTTAGGTGTCTGCTGCTGTGGCGTAGCTTGGGCTGGACGTGCTCCAGCTTGAGCTTGAGCTTGAGTTTGAGCGGCCTGTTGTGGTGTAGCCGGCTGTGGGGTGGCTTGTGGCATTTGTGGACGTTGTCGTGGCATAGCTTGCGCTTGCTGTGGTGCTGGCGCAGCTTGTGGTTGTGCTGTAGGCATTGGTGTCACAGGTTGCGGCGCGGCAGGCATCGGCTGAGGAGCCGGCTGCGGGGCGGCTTGTGGCGGCATTAATGGTTGATTTGGTTGATTTGGTTGCACGTTTACTCCTTAATGTAGTGAAATATATACTTCTCCGTTTTCTTTCGCTTTTTTCTCTTCGATGCGTTTTGCTTGTTTTGCAATCGTTTCGACTGAGAAATCTGTATTATTCGCTAGATTTTTTAAATCTTCGTCCGGCTCTGGCTCTGGTTCAGGTTTAGGTTCAGGCTTCGGTTCTGGTTTCGGCTCTTCCGCCTTCGGCCTCTCTTCTTTTTCTTCTTTGTCTTCTGGCACGGCAGTGTCAACGGATTCTAGTGCGACGTCTAGCGCGTCGGCGGCAGGGTTATCGACAGAATAAATATCGTGAATTTGGTCCATATCTGGAAGGATAGTCGCTGCGTTGTGCTCGATGTCTGGCTTTGGTGGTGGCGCTGCAACTGGAATTGCAGGCGTGATGACTGGCGGTTGTGGTGTTGGTTGTTCGGCAGATTGAGATGCCGGCTGTTGGGCTGCGGGAGCCGTTGTGGGCGCATTATTAATGGCAGTCTGCATCTGGTTCATTACTTGGGCATAGTGATTTTCAGTACTCTTTTCGAGGTTTTTGTCGATATTGAAGGTTTGGCTTGCCTCAAAGATGTCTTGAGTGCTGGCAGCTTCGCTGGCAATATCATCGCGAAGATTAGAATCCTTGATTGCATAACCTTCCGTATCGACGATGTCGGCAAGGAAAGAAAGGCGGCGACCGGCTTCTTCTTCGCTGAGATTCTTGGTGCGATTATCTTCTACTTTCTTAGGAGCTGTAATCTTAATAGTGCTTTCAACCTGCCCTGGCATCCAAACGCGTTTTTGCGGCTTTAAATAAAAGTCGACAATTGCGGATAGATAGGTTTCCATCGGCTGATCTTTTTTAAGTGGAAGCGCAAGGACGACTAGGAAAATAATGAACGGGATCGGGATGATGACGAGGAGCGGAAAAATCTGGAAAAATAGAAAGGCGACAAAACCTAAGCCCGCCGCGACTATAAGATAGACAAATTGGCGAAAGCTAAAAGGACCGATGAGCTTATCATCAGCTTCAATATCCTGCGGGACCTTATACCGGGCCATACTTATATTTTAGCATAATCACAATAGAAAAAGAGCCGGAAAGTCCGGCTCTTTTTCAGTGGTTTTTTGTTTTATTTAAGAATATCTTTAATGCCAAGCATTTCGCGGACGGCTGGGTTCATAGCAGTACGCTGGCCTGCCATCGATTTCTCAGTGTTGAACTGAGTAATCTGTGTTTCAAGAGCATCGCGTAGATATTTACTAATGACCTTCTTTTTCTCGCCTTCGCCTACGATAATGACATCTTCATCTTTTTCGCCATAGTGCTCGAGGAGTACATTATTAAATGCTTCAAGGGTTGCAGTCTTAAGTGTGCCGAGCTGATTTGCTGACATTTCGCCAAGGAACTTCTCGACATTCTCGACATACTCTTTTTCGTGCGCCCTGAAGAAGGCATTATCTTCGTCTGTGCCGCCACGTTTGAAGCCGCCAGTAAACCACTTATTGAACGATTCGAGGCGCTCACCGTCCATACGACCAGAACAGACCGCGGAGCGGAGATACTTGATTGGGTATACAGTAACAGTCTCGTTGCCCTTTTTATCTTTTGTGAGAATACCGTCTTTTTGCGCATCGAGCATTTGGTTCCACATAGTACGGTCAGCAGTAGCGATTGGATCCCAGCTGCTCATTGCGTTTGCAAGCTCGATACGACAAGTCTTACGAACTTTACTATAGTCGGCTTCACCTTCTTTAGCATCGCCGGCAAGAGTTTCGCCTTTCATCCAGGATTCATAATCGATGAATGATTGAACCTTGAAACCCTTACCATTCATACCGCGACGCATCATGTTAGCCTTCGCCCATTGCGCGACATCAATATCCTCACTCTTCATAGTAAGACAGATATCGTTAAGCTCTTTCTGGAATCGAATATCGTCGTTAGATGAGACTTCTCTAGAGAACTTAGCGAGAACATCGCCGATATCATCTTTATCGCCGCGTTTGTACATAATCTCGAGAGCGGCAGACATAGAGTTGTAGTCTTTCGTCTTGAAGGCACGGATGAGCTGCTCTTTGATGCGTGGGCCGGCTTCGTAGTCGTCATAAAGTTCGACATAGTTGCTGCGAGCTTCGCGATCGACTTTACGCTTAGCGGAGATTGCGTTAGAGAGCGTAGAGTTGATTGCTTTTTGACCAGAGTCGTAAAGTGCATTTTCTGCGACAGTAAGACCGCCGGCGGCAAGGAGAGTATTTTCAGCTGCAGTAAGAGTGTTGCCGTTCTTTTTAAGGAATTCAGTATCCGATTTGGATAGAGCTTTGCCGGCTGCTTGTCTGCTGAGGATTTCTTGTTTCTGAACAGCATTTTCGTATGCAGACTTCTTAGCGTTGACAGCGTCAAAATCGGCAGCATTAATATTGAATGTTTCGAGAACTTGTTTGTGAATAGCGGAAGAATCTTTCTCGACATTGTCATGAATAAGTTTGGCGCGATGCTCCATATTGGCGAGTGCTACGGCCTGCTTGCGTGAGTTGACAGCTTCGTTATCGATAATAGCCTTGTCGAAGCCAAGGTTGATCTTGTCGACCTTTGCGCGAACATTGGCTTTAGTGCTAATGCGCTTATCATCGCTCTTGAAGCCCTCGTCAAAATCAGTTTCGATATTAGTGCGTCTGTTGTCTAAGTCAAGACTTTCCTGAATGTTCTGATAGTGCTGGATACCGCGTCTATTATATTTACCGTCGCGACCTTTCCATCTTTCCATTGCGCTAGTTAAGTTACGTTTATTAGCCATATCAGCATATTCTTTAGCGTCGAACTCGCGCTGGAAGCGTTTGCGATCAAGATATCTAGCGAGGCGAGCGGATGGCATGTTGCGGAAACGGCCAACATTGGAAAGCTGTTTGTTGCGAGCGCTTGCAGCTTTTCCAGCCATAATGCCGCCGAATGCGGCGCGGCTTTTAGCGGTGTTGCGGTTAATGAAGCCGTCGATTTTACCGAGAACGGTGCCAGACATGCGCATGAGTGGAATCGAGAAGAAGAGAGGGAGAAGTTTGACTGCTACACCAAGGATAACACCGAGGGCGTTGTCGGCGGAAGTAATGATAACCATACCAGCAAGCTGTGAGGCGCCATAAAGAATAGCGAATGACGGATAAAAGATGAGCATCTGGAATAGCATTGCGAACCACTTACGGGTATATTTTTCGGTATTCGGAAGCATATAAGCAATGATAGCGAGCGGTGCGACAATTACGAGAATAAAGATAAGTGCCTGGCGAGCAGCCATTGTGACGACTGCAGAGAAGATTGCGATCACGCCAGAAAGAAGAACCGGCAAAAGCATCCAGATAATACCTTCAATACCACCAAGAGTAATGGCCGCAAATGCGACCGTACCAGCAGCAGCGCCTACCCCGATAAGCGAGGCGACAATTGCGGAGACTGAAGCAGAAGCTGCAGCACTCGAAATCGCACCGCTTTCAATGGCGGTGTTTTGGATATTCGTAAAGAAGCCGTATATGCTGGCACCGAGAACGTTACTGAGGTCAACAGCTAAGATACAGAGGAAATAACTGAGGTTTGCGAGAATTGCGGTAATGACGATGCGCGGGAGGGCTTTCTTGATGCCGTAGTTATTGATACCCCAACCAGTCAACTGAGACAGGATGATGATCAAGAAGAAGATAATAAAGACGCTGTTGGTGATATTTTTGAAATAATTCCAGGTGATGTAGACAGGAGAATCTTCGTTTGTCGGGAGTGGGTTGGTACTAATCCAGTTCGTCAAAATATTATAGGCGCCATCAATGACTGAACCAAAAAGTCCGGCGCCTGGACAAATAATCCAACCAAGACTTCCTACCTGGTCATAACAACTAGTTGAGGACTCCGTGTTTTCGGAGTTTTCTTCCCCATTCTCGTTGTTCCCATCAGAGTTTTCGGTAGTTTCGTTTTGGTCTTCAGTGTTGGTAGCATCGGCTGGATCATCGGTTACGACGGACGAATCTTGATTATCATTAGCGGTATTCGGGGTTGCAAAAACCGGGCCGGATAGTGCTAGTACGCCAAATACGGCCGCTATAACAGATAGAGCGATGCTTTTAATACACTTGCCCATAACAAGACTATTATAGCACACATAAGCGTTTTCGTCAAGTATTATATAGGGAAAAATGGGATTTTTCGAGCTTTTCTGCCCTTTTGGCGGCTTAAGTTGGATTTTTTTCTTGTTTTTCGTATAATTAAGGTATAAATTTTAGGATTTTACTAAGAGAAGGATAATGAAAACAAAGATCATTAAACTTACGGCCATACTGCTTTGTTCGCTTGGTTTGGCAATCTTTATAAAGAGCGACAATACTTTCGCAAAGGTTGTTTGCGACGTTGCTGGTTCTGGCTATACGAGTGCTAGCTCATGTTTTAATAAGCTCAAAAAAGACGAAAGCACATACAATTCTATAAAAGGTGCTTGTGATAGAGATAGTAGCGCTTGTTATAACGCTGTAAAGGGCTATCTTAGCTGTCCTTCGTCGTTGTCTGAAACTCAATGTAATTCTTCGAAGAAATCTTATTATAATCAGCTATATTCACTTATTTCTAGTGGAGGCTCATCTAATAGCAATAACAACAATAATAGTGGCAACACTAGTACCGATACTGGCACGACGACTGATGATTCTGGAAATGAATATAGTGATGCTATGCCGACTGAGCTTGATTCGGTAGATGAAGGCGCTTGTACATCAATATTGCCAAAAGAGTGGTGTACGAACAAGGACAGTTCGGGTATACAATCGATTGTTAGCCTAGTTATTAATGTTTTGACGGGCGGCGTGGTCGTTGCTGGTACGATCGGCTTGATTGTTTGTGGCGTGATGTGGATGACGGCGCGGGACAACGAGAATCAAGTAGCGACAGCAAAGAGACGTATGATGGAAATTGTTATCGGCATCGTTGCTTGGGTATTGATATATGCATTAGCGAACTTGTTTATCCCGAAGACTTCAGAAGATATTGAAAGCGGAAATATTCAGGTCGATTCTAGCGCGGATAGTGACTCATAAGTGATGGAGAGGAGAGAATGAAAAAAATCGCGAAAATATTAGCAGCAATTATGATGATGAGTGCGGTCACTGTTGCGACATTGCCGACTCAGGAAGTGGCGGCCGCTCAGGGTTATGATTGCCAGACGCATTTTATGGGCCTTCGTGCATGGTATGACGGTTTAGTAGATGCTGCTACTTGTGAGGTAAATTATCCTGGACAAGGCGACGAAGAAGCTATTAAAGAGTTTGTCTGGACGGCGGTTTTGAATGTTGTAAGTATGGTCCTTGGGATTATGGGTTACTTAGCGATTGGTTTTGTAATTTATGGCGGCATTCAATATATGATTGGTCAAGGCGATCCAAATAAGGTTGCTAAGGGCAAGAGGACAATTACCAATTCTGTGATTGGCCTCATAATAGTAATGTCTGCTTCGATTATTAGTGGCGTAATAGCGGATATCGTGTCTGGCGCGCGTGATAGTGGTGAAAATGGTAGCAATTTCTTCCTCGAAATCTTTAACAAAGTCTTTATTTGGTCTGGTGTTGTTGCGGTAATAATGATTGTTTACGGCGGCATTCAATATATTACTAGTACTGGAAATCCGCAAGGAATTACGAAGGCAAAGACAACGATTCTTTATTCGGTGATCGGTCTTTTAGTAGTATTATTTGCGTCGGCGATCGTAAACGTAGTAGTGAGTGGGATATAGGAGGTAGAATGAAAAAAATATTTATAGCAATTATTGCGGCTCTTGTTGCCCTTTCACTAGTTGCTGCGCCTGTCTATGCTGACGAGAATGATACTGAGGCGTCAACGAACAGTGGAGCGTGTGATAACTGGAGAGGGAGCACTGATGACCCAAACTATAAATTGATTTGTGGCGATGATGGCAGTGATAATGAGGAACAGGCGCAGGAGCGCGTGAAGAACGCCCTAAATACAGTCTTTCTATGGGTAGGTATTATCGCGGTGATTGTGATTATTATTGGCGGGGTCCTATATGTAGTCTCTCAAGGCGATCCGGCAAAGATTGCTCGAGCAAAGGCGACAATTCTTTATTCGGTAATTGGTTTATTAGTAGTTTTGTTGTCATTTGCAATTGTAAACTTTGTTTTGTCAAACATTAAATAGGAGTAAGTATGGATTGGCGTTCAGTAGCAAAAAGCATACAAGAGCAGGTCGATCATGCGAATGACGGCGAGTCGCTCGAGGCGGATGTTGGCTCAGTTATTAACATGATTATCTATGGCATTGGTATTATCGCGGTGATTGTGATTATTATTGGTGGCGTCAATTATATGTTGTCACAAGGTGATCCAAATAAGATAAAGAAAGCAAAAGATACGATTCTTTATGGCGTGATCGGGCTCGTGGTTGTTTTGCTTGCATTTGCGATCGTGAATTTTGTTTTAGGGGTATTTAAGTAGAAACATTTTTATGTTATTATATTATTAACGATTTCTTTAATAAGGAGAAAAAATGAAAAAATTAGGTAAAGTATTAAAAGGTAGCGTACTTGCGGTATTTGCAGTACTCGTGTTCGCTGGCGGGACTTTCGCTGCAACTGTCGATGATTTGAAGTGTATCGGACAGGGTGAGTATGCTGGTCTTAGCAAAAATAAGACCGGTGATTTCAAGATTAAATGTACTACTATTGGAAGCGGTGCGGATGCGAAGGCTATTTATGGTAAATCATCTGCCGATTGTCAGAAAGCTGCTACGCTAGTTTCGAACCCTGACCAGTGTAATAGTGATGATTTGAACAATGTAATTTCAGTTATCATTAATACGATTATCTTCGTAATCGGTATGATTGCGGTCGTGATGATTATTCTTGGTGGTATCAACTATGCTACTTCCCAGGGCGATCCAAACAAGGTCAAGAAAGGTAAAGATACCATTCTTTACGGTATTATCGGTCTCGTAGTTGCATTGCTCGCATTCGCAATTGTCAACTTCGTCTTGAACGCTCTTAACGGCTAAAAAGAATACTAAGGACCTCCGCTAAACACTAGCGGAGGTTTTTTGTTTGACAGTTATGTTATAATACAGTCATAAGGAGAAAAAATAATGATTATAAACACACTACTTACCCTGATTGCAGCCGGCAATACTACTAAGGGTAGTTCTGCAGCTGACCGTGCTAATCAGGCGAAGGATGGTCTGGATAAGGTGAATGGAGGAGGGTCGTCTGACGATTTGGAAGGCAATATCGGCCTCATTATTAATGCGATTATTGGTTTCGTAGCGATTATCGCGGTGATTGTGATTATCATTGGCGGTATCAACTATACGATGTCTCAGGGTGATCCGCAGAAGACTAAGAAGGCAAAAGATACGATTCTCTATGGCGTGATTGGTTTGATTATTTCCCTTCTCGCATTTGCAATCGTCAACTTCGTCTTAAACGCCCTTCAGGGTTAATAAAAAGAGTCCCGTCTATAAGGCGGGGCTTTTTGTTGGGCAAGAAAAAATCCTCAGTTTTGAAGCTGAGGATTTTGTTTTGACGATTAGTTGATTGTGATGCGCTTTGGCTCTTCGACCTTTTCCTTTTCGAAGGAAATGGTAAGAACGCCATCTTTAAGGACAGCTTCGACGCCATCTTCGATAACCTGGACAGGAAGAGCGATGGTGCGGCTGAATTCGCCCCAGTAGCATTCCTGGATGTGCCATTGAGTAGCTTTCTCGTCTTCGCCACCGCTAAGGATGCCGGAAATGGTCAAGATATTGTCAGAAATCGAGACATCAAGATCTTTGCGCTCGATACCAGCGGTGCGGGCTTTAATAATTAGTTTATCAGCGGTCTCGTAGACATCGACAGCTAGCTGACCTGGAAGATTTTCAGTGTCGTCTTCCCAGTTATCTTCGGTGGTTTCTTCTACGTAGACTTCTTCTGCTGGAGTGCCATCTGCGGATTCCACCAATCCTTCGTCAGCCAAACCAGCGTCGCCATCTTCGGAAAGGAAGGCGGCAGTGAGCTCATCGTCTAAGCTCATTTCGTCTTGTTTGCGAGCCATAGTCTAATAATTCCTCCACTATTTTACACTCTTACGCTTTATTATAGAGAGCTTTGCAGCTAAAATCAAGAGTAAGGAGGGTTTTGTTGTGAAAAATACAATAGTCAGGAACATAAGCGAGTTATTTTGCCCCCATAACTGTATTTCGTGTGGAAAAGTAGGTGGAATACTATGCGGATGTTGTAAAAATAACATTTTAGGTATACATAATCGGAAATGTATCGCTTGTGGTGGTTGACTAATTAATGATGTTTGTCCGAGCTGTCCCCTGCCTTTTTCGAAGCAATTTTGGGTCGGAAAACGCGAAGGGGCTCTGCGACGGTTAATCGAGATTTATAAGTATAATTCGGTGCGTTCGGTGAGTTTTGAATTGGCGGATTTGCTGAGTGGCGTGATTGATGGCGATTGGGTTTTGGTCCCGCTTCCAACGATTGGTAAACATATCCGGGAGCGCGGTTTTGATCATATTAAGCTGATGTGTCGGAAGATGGGTTCACCGATGAAATGTGTTTTGAAAAGACGGAACAATACAACGCAAGTCGGAGCAACGATAGATGAGCGACGTATACAAGCTTTGGGTGCCTACGAGGCGGTGGGAGTAGATGCTCAGGAGCGGTATTTGTTAGTAGATGATGTTTGGACGACGGGTAGCTCGATGTTGGCGGCATGCGAAGCGATGCGCGCTGCAGGCGCAAAAAACCTCGCAATTGCGGTAATTGCGAGGAGTTAAGCTCTAATTAAACAGAAGTTTCGCCGCCGACTGCGTTGATGACGAAGTTGACGATTGCGTAGGCAAGAATAGAGATGATAAGACCGATGATAGCGTACATAATAGTGTTCTTTGCATCGGTAACCTTTTTGCTGTCGCCGCCGGAGATAACATAGCGGAGACCACCGTAAATAAGCATGATAACAGAGATGATACCAACTGCGTAAAGGACGGTGTTGGTGATTTTCGTAAATACGCCATTGACGCCAACGAGGTCGGATGGCATGCCGTTGGCTTTTGCAGTTTCAGCGCCAGCTTGGGCAGGGTTTTCTGCGGTGCCTGGTGTAGTGGTGAGATTAGACTCGGCGGCCATAACGCGGCCAGCCATCAGTGTAGCAGCAGTTGCTGCCCCAGTTATTACTTGGCTTGCTTTTTTGATTATTTTTTTCATAAGCGTTATCTATTCTTCCTTAAGATAAGGATATTATATAACGAAATGCGAAAGTTTGTCCAGTTCAAGCATGAGCCAATACTCTTCACTGTTAAGTTTTTGCGCGTATTTTGGTGAGCGATCATCGCTTTGTTGCCCTATAAGGGTAAAATGTGATAAAATTGGGAGTGTTGGAGGGTTACCCAAGTGGCTGAAGGGGACGGTTTGCTAAATCGTTAGACTGGCGAAAGCTGGTGCGAGAGTTCGAATCTCTCACCCTCCGCCAAAAGATGCTCTAATCTAGGGCATTTTTTGATGGTGTTCGCTTTTTCGCTTATGGTATAATAAAAGTACTATGGCGAATAAGACAATTGTGAACTGGGAAGCTCGCGAATATATCGAATATAAAAAGAATGCAGGGTGGTATTTTGGTTTAGCCATCATAGTGATTGGTCTTTGTGTATTGGCATTTTTCCTACAGGAGTGGGTATTTATGGCCTTAGTAGTAGTTGCTGCAATTGCGCTTTTAACCTACACTTCGCGCAAGCCGCGAATGCTTCACTATTCCCTTTCGGAAAAGGGGTTGTCGGAAGGCAATAATCTCTATACTTTTGATCAATTTCGTTCGTTTGGTGTAATGAACGAAAGTAACCATTACTCTATTGTTCTTGTGCCAAAGAAGCGTTTCAGTCCAAGAGTTCGTGTGTATTTCCCGGAATCTGAGGGTGAACAGATTGTTGATATGTTCGGAGCACGTTTACCAATGGAGCCAGTAAAAGACGATCTTCTTGATAAGCTAGTGCGTTTCTTGCGTATTTAGGCATAAGCGTGATAATATATAGTTAATTAAAGATTAGATAAAGGTGGGCAATATGGACCAAAATAATACGGCGACTCCAGATGAGTTGCAACAAGCAATCAATAGTATAACTAATGCAGGTGCTCCTGCTGCAGATCCAGTCGCGGCAGTCGAGAATAGCGTTGCGAGCGCTACTGATACGACTCCTGATCTTGGTACGCCTCCAGCACCAGAAGTTCCGGCAATGCCAGCGATGCCAGCTGCTCCAGCAGGCAAGGCTGTTTATGGCGATCCAGATCTCGATCGCGTAAAGACGATGGCTCTTTCAGATCTTCGTCCAATCATCGAAAATGTTGATATTGAGCCGGCAAAGAAATTCAAGATCTATAAGGAAATTATCGAGCTTACTGAAGACAAGGCTTGTATTGAGCCTGCTTACAATGCTGCTAAGGGCATTGAAGATCAGAAAGAAAAGGCAGAAGCTCTTCTCTTTGTCGTTGAAACTATCGATAAGCTTGGTATTCCAATGACAGACGCTAACGGTCAAATCCAATAATCTAATCTAAATCTTGTTTGATGACCTGTTCCTCCGGGTGATCATAAAAAAAGATTCCGCAATCGCGGAATCTTTTTGTTGGTAGTGCGGATTAATACATTCCGCCACCCATACCGGCAGCTGCGGCTGGATCATTTTTCTCTGGGAGATCGACGATAAGTGCGCCCATAGTAATAGTTGTAGCAGCAATGCTGACGGCATTTTGGACTGCTTCGCGAGTGACGCGAGCTGGGTCGACGACACCGGCTTTCTTAAGGTCGACGAGGCCTTCGGCTGGTTTCATGACATTAATGCCCTGCCCATCTTTGGCAGCCTCTACCTGAGCAAGGAGTGCCTGGCTGTTAAGACCGGCATTCTCCATGATCTGCGTAAATGGAGCTTTGAGGGCGTTTTTAAGAATAGTTGCACCAGCATTGTCGTCCTTGATGCCTTTGGCAAGATTGACGAGCGTGACGCCGCCGCCTGGAACGATGCCTTCGTCAAGAGCGGCTTTAGTAGCAGCGACTGCGTCGTCGACGCGATATTTTTTCTCGTCGATTTCGGTTTCGGTAGCGCCACCAACCTTAATAACGGCAACTTTGCCGGCGAGAGCAGCAGCGCGTTTGTTGAATTGCTCGGTTTCGTAATCGGACATGGTGGCTTCGGATTGAGCCTGAATGTCGGCGATGCGTGCCTTTACTTCGCGAGTGTCGCCAGCGCCATTGATAATAGTGGTCTGGTCCTTGGTGGCGATAATCTTGCGAGCTTGACCAAGGATTTCGAGGCCGGATTCTTCGAGGCTCATGCCCTTTTCGCTAGAAACGACGGTAGCGCCGGTGAGGACGGCAATATCTTCCATGATTTGCTTGCGATTGTCGCCAAAGGCTGGAGCTTTCAAAACGAGCGTGTTGAAGACGCCCTTGAGTTTATTAAGGACGAGAACGGAAAGAGCTTCACCCTCGACTTCCTCGGCAATAATGACGAGGTCTTTGCGACCAGATTGAGCCATCTTTTCGAGGAATGGCACAATATCATTAACGGCGGAAATCTTTTTATCGGTAATGAGGATGTCTGGTTTATCGAAAATTGCTTCTTGGCGTTGGGTGTCGGTGACGAAGAATGGTGAAGCGTAGCCCTTGTCATAGGTGTAGCCTTCGGTGATTTCGGATTGCATTTCGAGACCTTGGCCTTGTTCAACAGTGACGACACCGTCTTTGCCGATCTTGGAGATGACATTTGCAATTAGTTTGCCAATCTCGGCATCACCGGCAGAAATAGTAGCGACTTCGGCAACCTTGCTATCGTCGCCTTCGATTTGCTCGGCAGTCTTATTAATGCCCTTTACGATTTCGGCGCCAGCAGCTTCGATGCCCTTGCGGAGATCCATTGGATTATGACCAGCCGCGATAAGCTTATTAGCTTCAGCGAGGATATTATAGGTGAGGACAGTGACAGTAGTGGTGCCATCGCCAGCGACCTTATTTAGCTTTTGGGCAGCGGTTTTGATGAGTTTTGCGCCCATTTGATAACCGAGAGTTTCGTCGTCTTCGTTGCCGAGATCGACAGCTTCGGCGACAGTGACGCCATCATGAGTGATGGTCGGTGCGCCGTAACTCTTTTCGATTACGACATTCTGACCTTTTGGGCCAAAGGTAACCTTGACTGCGTCATAGAGAGCCTTGGCGCCGCCGAGAACTTTCTCGCGGGCTTCAGCATCATAAAAAATCTTTTTTGCCATAAATAACTCCTTATAGTGTTGCTAAAATATCTTCTTCTTTGACAATGAGGTAATCTTTGTTGTCATATTTTATTTCGGTGGCGGAGTATTCGCGATATAGGATACGGTCACCCTTTTTTACGTTTTTTACGTCTGGACCGACAGATTCAACGGTAGCGGTATTTGGCTTCTCTTTTGCTTCGCCAAGTAGGATGCCGGAAGCGGTCGTACTGGTGGCGGCGTCTTTTTTGGCGACGACGCGGTCAGCGAGAGGTTTGATAGACATTGATGTAATTTCCTCCTGAAAATTAATTTCTAAACCTAGTGTAGCGCGGCAAATTAGCACTGTCAAGGGTCGAGTGCTAATGCATAAAAAACTCCCCCGAGTGGAGGAGTAGGTTTCATGAAGGAAATGACAAATTTATATGTGATATTTAGGGAGAAACTTAAAGAAGTTCGTAGAGAACGTGATCGTAAGAGACGCCATTGTCCTCGCCTTTGCCGAGGACTTCTCTTTTGTAAAGTGAGTGGTCGAATTTCGGGAAGAAGGTGTCGGCTTCGGTGTCGGAAGCGTGGACTTCGGTAAGATATAGTTTATCGCAATGCGGAAGCATTTGTTTGTAGACCATTCCGCCACCGATGACAAAGTATTCTTCGGCGTCGTCTTTGTGTGCCTTAATAAAAGCTTCTAGGTCCGTGACGGCATTGAGGTCGGCCGGAACGTCTTTGGCGTCTGGGGCGAGAACGAAGTGTTCGCGTTTTGGGAGTTTACCTGGAAGGCTACGCCAGGTGTTGAGGCCCATAAATACTGGATGACCGGTGGTAACTTTTTTGAAGAATTTGAGGTCGCCCGGGATTTGAAAGACGAGGCCGCCTTTTTTACCGAGTTCGTTGTTTTGGCCGATTGCGGCGATTAAAGAAAAACTCATTACGCAGTCACATCCATCTTAATTTTGCCTTGATGCTGATAGTCGATGAGCTTAATATCTTTTAGCTCTTTGCTGCTATCAAATTTGAAGAAGTCTTTGATGTCCGGGTTGATCCAGAGTTTTGGCGCGTCGAATAGCTTGCCGTCTGTCTTCATTTTCTCGTCGCGGCGGCGAAGTTGTTCTTTAATGCCGTCGATTTGATTCTCGTAGATGTGTGCGTCATTAATAACGTAGGTCATTTGGCCAGCTTCCATACCGACAGTTTGGGCGATTAGATGACAGAGGACGGCGTACTGAGCAACATTAAATGGCATGCCGAGTGGGACGTCATTACTGCGGACGGTTACCATCATGTTCAAGCGAGGTTTCTTGCTGTTTGCTTTACTGACGTGCCACTGAGTGTTCCAGACACAGCTTGGAAGAGCGGCGGTTGGGAGCCATTCATTTTGCCAGAGCGACATAATCATACGGCGGTTGCCAGGATTGGTCTTTAAGGTTTCAATGAGACTCTGAGTCAGTTGATAGCGTTTGACGATCCAGCCGTAGGCAGTGCCAATAGTATGGGCGAATTCTTTCGGGTCCCATTCTCTACCCTGATACTTGCCGTCTTCTGGGATTTCCCATTCATCCCAGATTTTAATGCCACGATCATGAAGCCAGCGGACGTCATTGCTCTGCTGCTGGTAAATCCAGAGCATTTCAAGAACGGCCGTTTTGAAGGCGACAAATTTAGTGGTAAGAATTGGAAATTCTTCAGATAAGTCGAACTGGAGGATTTGGTGCGGAAGACGGATGGTCGCAGATTGAAGTGCGCCTTGAGCCGCGTGATCCGGAATATTGCTTTTTGCGCCGCTGTCTTTGCGCTTGTCGGTGGAAGCGTAATTTACGATGCGTTCGCCGTCTTTTAGGATTTTTTCACAGAGATCTAGATATTGATCGTCAAATATACTCATTTTTCCTCCATTTAATTATATTTTAGCAGAAAAAACCACCCGAGATTACTTCCGGGCGGTTTCGAGGTATTTTTTGATGCTATTTACGAAGATAAAACACATCGTCCCATAGGTTACACCAAGGAGGTTGCGGATAATGTCAATATACTCAAATGAGCGACTTGCGATGAATAATTGACCGACCTCATCAAGAACAGCAATAATGGCGCAAACGATGACTGAAGTGATTCCGGGATAAAATGGATTTTCGGTCTTATAATAGGCCGCCAAAGCAGTTAAAAACGCTAAGACGAAATGAATGCTAATATGCGCTAAATCTCGCAATGCAACTTCGCAGTCATAGATATCCTTAGGGCTATCGAAAATAGCACAGATTTTTTCGGCGATTATATGCGAGAGTTTCTCACTAGAATCGCCATTTTGAAAGGTTAGAAAGATTATTAAACCAAGCCAAAATATCGGCAAAATCCAGATGAGATTCTTCTTTTTTGACACATATATCGCCCCCTCTCGTAAAGAACAACTTTTATAGAGTATAACACGTGGTCGATAAGTGATAAAATTGTTGTATGGGTATGAAAGAAAAAATTCCGTTTTATGATTCGGCTGTGATTCCTTATCATGTCGGTAAATCAGTATTGTTTGGTGCACTTAAGGGCTTTCCTGGGCGTAAAGTGACCGTGATTGGCGTAACTGGCACGAATGGTAAAACGACAACTTCGTTTATGATTTGGCGCATGCTGAAAGAGGCCGGTTATAAGACTGGCGTGATGACGACGGTTGGTTGGGGTGTTGATGAGATTCATGAGCAGAAAGAACACATGACGACAGTCGACGTACGTTTATTGAATCAGCGAATCAAGACGATCGTAGATTCGGGTGCGAAGTATTTGGTTTTGGAACTTACGAGCCATGCTTTGGCGCAGCATAGGGATTTGGGCATTCCGATTGAAGTGGCGGTACTGACGAATGTTACGCACGAGCATTTGGATTATCATAAGACTTTCGAGCGCTATCGTGATGCAAAGCGCAAGTTGTTTAAGAAGGCAAAATACGGCGTGATTAATGCCGATGATCCTTCAGCGAAGTATTTTGAGAGTGATGTCGAGGAGTATGAAAGCTATGGTATTAAAGCAGGAAAGCTGAAAGCAAAGAATGTGAAACTACGCCCGGACGGCGTCGAATATGGAACATCGGACGGTCTAAAGATAAAAACGCGTATCGCAGGTCAGTTCAATGTATCTAATTCCCTAGCTTGCGTGGCGGTAGGGCGTCGTTTAGGTTTGACGGATAAGCAGATTGCAGATGGGATTTATGCGTTGACGGAAGTTGAGGGGCGGATGGTAAAAATTGATTGTGGCCAGAAGTTTACAGCGATTATGGACTATGCGCATACGCCGGATGCTTTTGAAAAGTTGTTGCCTGATATGAAGAAGGCGACGAAGGGGCGCTTGATTGTAATGTTTGGCTCAGCAGGCGGACGACGTGATCCGTCAAAGCGTGAGCCGATGGGCGAGATTGCGGGAAAATATGCAGACATCGTTGTGCTCACGGAGGAGGATGACCGCGACACGCCTGGTGAAGAGATTCTTGAAATGATAGCCGTAGGAGCGCGTAAGAGCGGCAAGAAGGATGGCAAAGACCTATTTAAGGTGCTTGATAGGCCAAGTGCAATCAAAGAGGCTTGCAAGCTCGCAAAGAAAGATGATACAGTGCTCTTTCTTGGTAAAGGCAATGAAAAGACAATTGAGCGTAAGGACGGCGCGCACGACTATTACGAATTAGATGAAATAAAAAAGGTGCTCAAAAAACTATAAAAAATATCTCCCGTTCGGGAGATATTTTTGTTCAATCTAGTGATTAGCGATTGAGTTTGCCGTAGTTGGTCCAGGACATTTCAGTGACTTTGTCGTCTTCAACCTTGAACTCGAATTTCTTCCAGGTCTTGTCCTGGTATTCGATCTTCTCGTACTTGCCGCCCTTGTAGTTGTCGTATTCTTTGGATTCGGTTGGCTCACCAAAGACCTTAACGAGATCCTTACGGCTGCTGCCGAGGTGGATACCGCCGTAGAATTCGATTTTTTCGAGGACTGCTTGTTCGTCTTCGTCGTATGCGTCGCTGATAGTTACGCTACCGAGCATAGCATTCGGGAAGGTGGTGTCATCGCTAGAATCGTTGTATGGAGTGACTTTGATATCAGTATCGTCGGACTTGTTAGTAAGGTAACCGCCGCCGATCATGATCATATACTTACCAGCTGGAACTTTCTCGTCTTTGACCTTTTCGTTGACTTCGTAGCCAGATTCGCTGAGGTCGGAAAGCTTGCTGCGGAAGGTGTATTTTTTGTTACCAATCTTTATAGCGTACGCCTCGTCGACCTTGGCTGGATTACTGTAGCCGTCGTTGTCGTCATCTTTTTTATTGTCGTCGGCGTTCTGAGAAGTGTTCTCATTGTTATCGCCGTTGTTGTTGCCGCCAGTAAGCTGTGGGATTAGCAAAACAGTTGCAACGATGCCGCCAGCAATGATGAGAGCTGCTACGATGATAGCAACGATCAAGCCGGCATTAGATTTCTTTGCGGTATTTTCGTTCATAAAAATAACTCCTAAGTTTTTACTTCCTTAATTATACCTTAAAAATGTTAGCTAATCCAGAGGCTGACGCAACGAATATAACCACCACCTTCTTTAAGCTCAGTAACGTCTGGCGTGAGGCATTTGATGCCGCGAGCCTCGAGCTCTTTTTGGAGTTTTGGCGCTTTGTTAGACATAATGGCGTATTTTCCGGTGCTGACCATATTACAGGCAAAACCCTTGGTGCATTCGTCGTAATCGACGATGATTTTGTCGAGGTTTTTGATGTCTTCAAGTTTTTGGCGCGATTCGTCGTCGAAAGCTTCTGGGCAGTAGGCAATTGTGTGCTCATCGATGATTGCAAGCGCAAGGTCGAGATCATACCAGAAGCTGTCAGCATGGTTTGTGAACGGATTGATGTGGTCAGTGCCGTCGTCGTTCAACTGTGGTTTCGTGTGAAGTTGAATAAGATTTAGCCCGAGGGCGTTGGCGGCGAAGCGTTGTGCTTCTGGATCAGAACGATAGCCGCGACCAGCAAAGAGATAATCGCCACAGCGGAGCGAGTCGCCCTGCCCCGAAAAGAGATAATCGTCCGGCGCATCAAGACATTTGATGCCGAGTTTTTCGAGCTGCTTCTTAGCGTAGGCCTCCTCGCCTTTGCGTGCCTCTGGAAGGCGAGACATGACAGCGACGCCGTCTTTGATGAGCGCCCAGTTAGCGGTATAGACGCCATCTTGGCAATCTTTTGGTGGTTTGACCTGGATAACTTCAATACCGGCCTGTTTGAAACAGTCGACAATTTCGGCGTGTTCAGCCATGGCCTTTTTGACATCGATTGAATTGTCGGTGTAATACGGATTGATTTCGAATTCGTCCGCAAAAAAGTCTGCACCTGATACTAGGAGTTTTTGATTAATCATTTCTCTGTTACTGGTTTTGGTTCGTAATTTGCGATGCCATCAACGATATCGTCAGAACTGAAGCCGAGCGCGAAGGCGGTCATAGCGGCAGCGCCCATATAGATAGCGGCGTCTGACTCGGTAATATAGGTAGCAACTTCGAAACGTTCGCTATTGTAGGTAAGGGTCGCTTCGGAGCCCATCTTGTAGATTTTGCCTGGAGTTACCTTGAGGTCGGCGCCATGTTCGGTACCGTACGAGAAAGTAGCGGTTTTGCTCGGATATTCGGCAAATGTATGATAGTTGGAATCGTTGCGATTCAAGATGCTGAAGTCTGGCTTCGTATTGAATAGGATTGCGCGAGCGTCATCTGGCTGCGAATCGAGTGAAGCATTGTTGATGTCGTCAGTAATGACAGCGGCGTAAATCGGCATGCCATAGAAAAAGTGGTTCGCTAATGCGACGCTGTCTACGGAAACGACGGCGTAATCGGTGCCGGTTTTCCAGATTTTGAATAGTCGTTTATAGAGATCAGAAGTACTCTTTGGGTTGATAACCAAGCCGGCGCGATTGTCGCGGCTCTTGAGTATTTCTTGTAAGTAATGTGCAGTGATATCCCGCCCTTTTGTGCCAGTAACAGCGATAATCTTTAAATCTTTTGCAGGGTTGCTGTAGTAAGTTTTAAAGAATTTAGCCTTGGCTTTTTGGAATTTTGGTTTGAGTCCGGATTTCTTCTGCTTTTCTCCCATGAAATAAGTATACCATTTCTCTGGAAAATGTGCTATAATACCGTTTATCACGTTTTGTCTTTGTACTGGCGCGACGTTCGTTTAATCTTTGAACGGTGGAAGTATACGTCCTTTGGGCGTTTTGCAGTGCGAGATACTCACTGGCGTATATTGATCCACAGTGTATATGTGCCCGTAGCTCAGTTGGATAGAGCGTTGGCTTGCGGAGCCAAAGGTCGTACGTTCGAATCGTATCGGGCATACCATAATTTGAATCAAAATCACCCATCTGGGTGTTTTTTGTTACCATTGCTCGACCAATAAGTCGCGCAAGGCAGCAAGAAAACACCCACCTAGGCGATTTTGTCTTCAAATTATTCTTTTTGCTCGGTCAATAACCGCGCTTCCAAGTGGGGTTTGGTATAATTGGAAAAAGGAGGAAAGATGTCAGGCGGAGAAAAACGATTTATACCGGGGACAAATCCAGAATGGGGACGTGAGCTACCAGATGGATACGATAATTCGCTAGTTGATAAGGCTGGAAATAACTACGATAACGGTTGGAACTTTGACGAAAAGAGCGATGATGAGGACGAGGTTGAGCCGATCGAGAAAAATACTGAGGACGGCACTAACGAGTCGAAGGACGATGCTTAATTAGTTTTGGCCCGCCCTTGTGGCGGGTTTTTGCTGCCCTTTTGGTCGAGCTAGGGGTGATTTTGTGATAAGATAGGAGGTGGAAGCGTGGCCGAGTGGTTGAAGGCGCACGACTCGAAATCGTGTAGGCGGCAACGTCTCGGAGGTTCGAATCCTCTCGCTTCCGCCAGAACGAGCGAAATAGAGGCCGAAAGGTCTCATTTTTGTGTCGGTGGCGTGATTGACTTTCCTCTCTTTCGGTGTTATAGTTATGGCCATAAACGCGTGAAAGGGGTGATATTATGCGTTTTTATCCTGGAGGCGCCTTCGATAGTCAAGGAAGGCTGAACATTAAAAGCTATGCTCCACTGTTAACTGGTAGAACTGTTATGGTCTATACGACTGATGATAATTTTGATCTGATTCATGTCGATTCATATGACGGAAAACCTGGAGTGCCAGAGTGTGCAATTCGAAAAATCGACGATAAAGGTAGATTTGTTTGTCCTAAAGTTTTGCGTAGGGATGCGGATTATGCATTGGTTAGTGTAGATACTCCTGGCAAGATTGTCCTAAAGTTAATGTGGAACGAAGGACCGGGCTGATGAAGCCCGGTTTTTTCTTTTTTGCTAAAATATAGAAAAAGGAGTATTTATGGCGAGTGTTTTTACGAAGATCATCGCAGGTGAGATTCCCTGCTATAAGATTTACGAAGACGAGAAGACTTTTGCGTTTCTAGATATTAATCCGGAGAGCAAAGGGCATACTTTGGTTATTCCGAAGACGGAAGTAGATAAGATCTATGAGCTCTCGGACGAGGATTATCATGCGCTGTGGGCGGCCGTAAAAAAAGTCGCGGCGCACATGGAAGATGTCTCTGGGCGACGCGTGGTAATGAAAGTAATCGGCACCGATGTACCGCATGCGCATGTGCATCTGATGCCGATTGATGATACTTGGGAATATGGGAAGACGCTCAGTTTGACTGAAGACGATTTCCGCGAGATTCAAGAAAAGTTAGCGTTCTAGGCAGGGTTTGTTACTGGTTTAAGATTTTTCTTGCCGGCTTTATTAACTTTGCGACCATTTATTTGTTTGCGGTATTTGTTGTCGCGTCTTAGTGCTTCCTTGACGATAGCATCAAAAGTGGCGTCTTCTTTTTGGTATTTTCTCATAGCTTCTGTAACTGCTGCCATGAGCTGGTTGGATTTATCCTCTGCTTTCTCGTCAATTTCGAATGATCTACGGAGGCTTTCGAGACATGCCGTACTAACTGCAGTGTGTGCTTCAAGGGCACGTTTTGTCCAGTCGGTTCGTTTTTTTACGAGACCGCAGGCTTTTGTATACGCTTTTGATTCAAAAAGAAGTTCGATGAGGATTTTTCTGCGAAAATCTTCGTCTGGTTCCGGACAGATAACATAGTCGCCACATTTATCAAATTTTCCGACGGCTTCCGCGATAGTAGCAGGCGAAGCGCCCACGATATAATTTGGCTTGCAGTTTAGGCGTGTACATCTGCCTTCATGCTTGTAATACTTAATTTGGTTACAGCCAGGAGAATCATTATTCGGATCTCCATCAACGTCTAAAAACTTGCCTGCGACTTCATCTTCTAGAGTAGCGGTGGTGGCGTCAACGCTGAAGATTGTGTCAAATTTACCTACTTCTTGGCTTGGAATTCCGAAGACTACATCGACGCCGTTGCGGTAATCGTCGTAATCGGAACCCGGTTCGGAATACTCTTCTGCTTCGAAGATTTGAGAATTACTGCCCATATACCACAAGACGCCTTCAAGCGCTTCGTCGTCGAAGGAGGCATCAATTTCTTCTTTTTTCTTTTCGAAGCCCTTTTTCCTCATATGTACGAAATGGGCATCCGTGTAGAGCTCATCCTTGCTGTGCTTACGGGACTTGGAAAAGTCGGTTTCTACCGAAGCACGGTTAGCTCTGAATGCTTCTATGAGGTCCTTGTATTGCTCGTCTAATTTGACTCTTTCTTTTGATGAATTGTAGCTTTCGTTTTTTCGCATGTTTGTTTTTGATTAATTACTATATTTAGACTAGCACGAATTGCGCGATTTGTCAAGGTATGGGAAAAGCCGGCACTCAGGCCGGCTTAGTTTTACGGGTATTGTTTTATGAGTTCTTTAAATTCATTTTCTAGTCGTCTACGTTCCCGTCTTTTGTGTCGCAATGGATTAAAGTTTAGACTAATTTCGCCATGTACTACCTGAGAAACATCTCCATAAGAACATCTGTTGGCGAGGATAGCCGCATTTAGCGCGTCTGCGCATGTTTTTCTGGGCGGCTTATAAACCCAGTTTCTAAAATATAATGTACTCTTTTCTCCATATCTTTTAACCAGTACTCTTTTCTTCTTTTTCTTCATTATTCCCACCTCCTCGAGAAAAATGATCTATAACCCTACGGCACTTCCGCAGGTAAGAGTTACTGTGCATATTTTAGCATACTTATGGTGTTTTGTCAAGGGTAGGCGTCAAAAAGAGCAGCGTCTAGACTGCTCTTTTATAGAAACCGTGCGTTATTGATTAGTCCTGCTCTTCGTAGCGGCGCTTCATTTCTTCACGTCTATCTTCGTAAGACATACCGAAGTGAAGTGGCTCACCTGGAGCAAACTGAGTGACAGTTTCGTTATTGGTAGTTTTTGTTTCGGCCTTTGCTTCTGGTTCGGCTGTAGTTTCGGCATCGCTACCGGCATCGCGTTTTTGTTTCATTTCTTCTGCGGCTTCGAGACCCTGCTTGATCTCGTCATCGCTCATTTCTTCTACACCTGGTTTTGGAGCTAGTTCTCCTGCCATTTTGTCTCCTTTTGTTTGTTTATTTTTGCGATACCCAATACTGCTGTTATAGCAAACTTCTTATGTTTTGTCAAGATGGAAAAAGTCTCCACCGAAGTGGAGACTTTAATGTTTTAGGTTCTAATTTGTCTTCCGGCTTTTTGCATGGAAGAGCTCATAACAAAGGTTTGGATTTGTGTCTTCAAGAAACGAATACACTCCATTCTTCACCAGGTAGGCTGTAAGGCCAGGACTGTTTCTCGATATGCGGTCATAATTGTCTATTTCTATGTGGCAAACTGCGTCTTCATCTGGCCAGTACATCCTGAGAAAGGTTGTACAACCTTTCTTGTGAAAAATAGAGTAGTGCACTCCGTACTTTGCAAAGAATGCACTTAAATCGTTGAGCACGAACTTCATGTGTTCCTCTTCTTTCAACTCTCTTAGGAACCAGTCATATGCTTGGTCCTCTAGATCATCGAGTCTGCGCTCTTTCTCTGCTAAGCGGAAATCGACTACTTTATTACCGATTTCCTCTAAATCTAACTGCTTTGCTTCTGAGCCTTCCTCATAGTTACTAAAAGTCGGGAACAGAATAACTCTTTTTTCCATACTCTCACCCCTCTCTGGAAAAAGCATTTTTGAACCTACCATGCCGCTGATTTATCGAGCGACTATATGCTTAGAGTATAGCATATTTCTGCTAATTTGTCAACTAGACGAGTTCGAATTCGGCTTTCATATCGTCGAGGAGTTTTTGTTTGGTTTCGAGCTGCTGCTTGGTTTCGTCGACGAGTTCCTTTGGTGCCTTTTTGACGTAGTTTGGATTGCGAAGACGTGCTTCGAGAACCTCAATTTCTTTGCCGAGGTTCATGATGCGCTCTTCGAGGTTAGCCTTGTACTTGGCGTGAATATCGGCTGGGATCTCAAGATAGATGTTTGGGTGGCCAGCGATGGCGAGATGGAGACCATGGGCTTCCTCTGGCTGAATCTCTGGGATGCTTGGTGCCTTGGTGTAGTGCTGAAGTAGAAGCTGATTGTCATAGATGAGCTTATCGTCGTAGAAGGCGATTGGATAGCTAGCAGCGCCTGGGAGGCTCTGGAAGTGGCTTCTGACGTCCGTGACGATAAGGATTAGCTCTTCGAAGCTCTTGGCCTTTGTAGGGCTGTATTTGAGCGCCTCAGGCCATTTTTGAGTCATGCACATGCCATCAGTCCAGCTGAGCGTCTGCCAAATCGTTTCCGTGACGAATGGAGCGAATGGATGAAGCATGATGAGGATTTGCTCGAGCGTGGCTTTGAGAAGTGGGATGTTCTTCCAGAGTTTCTCTCCTTCGAGGAACCAGTCGGCGTATTTGTTCCAGATAAGATCATAGATGGTGTCGCCGGCTTCAGCGAAGCGGTAGTGATCGAGGAGCTTTTGAATCTCTTTGCTAGTCTTGTCGATTTCGCGGCAGATCCAATCTTCCCCGTTACTGAGGCATTCGACTTCGCCCTTTGATTTTTCGGCGTTGTCGACCATGTCTTGGACGAGGCGGGAGATGTTCCAGAGTTTGTTGCAAAGGTTGCGGCTGGCGATTACCTTGCTGCTGCTGAAAGCTTGGTTGACGCCGGCGCTGCGGCTGGCGATGAGGCCGAGACGAAGTGCATCGGAGCCGTACTTGGCGACGATTTCGATTGGGTTGATGACGTTACCCTTGGATTTGGACATCTTCTGGCCTTTTTCGTCTAACACCATGCCGTGCATATAGACATCTTTGAATGGAACTTCGTTGGTGTTATAGAGGCCGAGCATGATCATGCGACCGACCCATTGGAAGAGGAGATCGGCGCCGGTTTCCATGACGCTGGTCGGGTAATGTTGTTTGCGGTCGCTAGTGGTGATGTATGGCCACTGGCCGGAGCTGAACCAGGTATCGAAGGTATCTTCGTCGCGGCGATAAGTTTTGCCGCCCTTCTCTATTTCGGCTTGGTCGACGCGCTTATCGAAAATCCAATCGGTAGGGTCGTCGACGTTAACGAAGGCTGGGATTGGGATACCCCATGGGATCTGGCGGGAGATGTTCCAGTCTTTGAGATTCTTGAGATAGTTGATAAGGACGCGTTTCTTGTTTTCTGGGTGGAATTTAATCTCGTTTGCTTTGAGCGCATCAATGGCGGCCTGAGCGAGTGGCTTGATGTTTACGAACCACTGCTCTTTTAAGAGCGGTTCGATGACGGTGTCGCACTTGTAGCAGTGGCCGACGGAGTGGACGATTGGTTCTTCGCCACGTAGGAGGTCTTGTTCTTCGAGGTCGGCGAGGATTTTCTCGCGGGCTTCTTGAGTGGTGAGGCCTTCATAGTTGGCGCCTGCGGCGGCGGTCATCTTGCCATCGAAACCGATAACGGTGATCATTTCGAGATTATGACGTTCGCCTACTTCGTAATCGTTCGGATCGTGGGCAGGGGTGATTTTTACGACACCGGTGCCGTATTCTGGATCAGCGTGTTCGTCGGCAATGATTTCGATTTCGCGGTCAGTGAGTGGTAGCTTGACTTTCTGTCCAATTATGTTCTTATAGCGGTTATCCTCAGGGTTAACGGCTACAGCAGTATCACCAAGAAGGGTTTCTGGGCGGGTGGTTGAGATGATAATTTCTTCGACGCCATTCTTCGGCTTTACGAGTGGATAGGCGATTTGCCAGAGTTTGCCCTTTTCGTCTTTGTGGGTTACTTCGATGTCGGCAAAGGCGGTTTGGTGTTTAGTGCAAAAGTTTACGAGTTTTTCGCCACGATAGATAAGGCCTTGTTTCCAGAGTTTCTCGAAGGTGTTATAGACGGTGTCGACAACCTTTTGATCGAGGGTAAAAGTGAGGCTATCCCAGTCACAGGATGCGCCAAGTGCTCTTAGCTGGAGCTCCATGTTGCCGCGCTGTTCGTGAACGAAGTCCCAGACCTGATTATAGAGGTCGTCGCGGCCATAATC
>JAFWLZ010000030.1 GCA_017510835.1 Candidatus Saccharimonadota bacterium | reverse complement strand
TCTATTAAAATATTAATATGAAACATATTATACCATAAAATACAAAAAGCGCCGAATCGCCCCAAAACTATTATGACAACAAAAAATCCTCTTTCCCAGAGGACTTTAGTAAAAACTTTCATGGTGGGTCGCGAGGGGCTCGAACCCCCGACCTCCTCGGTGTAAACGAGGCGCTCTAGCCAACTGAGCTAGCGACCCATAACAAGAGTGATTATAGCATAAAAATGACTCGAGCGAAAGCCCGAGCCGTAAGAGTGAATAGGGAATAACTAGTGATGCCTATTCTTTTGAAAGGAGTTCTGCTTTGAGTGCTTTTACCGCGTCTCGATTTTTATACTTCACGAGATCGGTTAAGCCGAGATTTGCTAATTTACGTATCTAGTCGATGCTCATGCTTGCGAACGGTAGATAAGAAGGATCGATATTTTTCGCGATATTATAGCCCGAGAAATAAATATAATCCTTCGTATAAGCATAAAAGTTGCTAGTGCTAGTGTCTGTACAACCGCGGAAAACACGATACGTATTGATCCAGCTCATCTTAGCTGCTTCTTCGACAGACTCGCCGTTTTTGATTCGAAGACCAAAGATTGTCTCTGCTACGTCTCGGAAGTTATGGCCGCGGCGCGCCTGATCGATTGCCACTGTGTAGTAAGGCATTGGCATAGCAGACGAACCGTTTATATGGACGTCGCTTAACTTTGCCTGGCCCTCGTCAAGCAATTCGTCGTCGCTTTTTGCGAGAACTACCGCAAGCGGGTAGAGCGGAGAATCGAGCCCGAGAATGTTTCTAAAAAGGAATCGTGAATTCTCGACGCTACGGAGATGACTCTCTATCTCATGACCGACAAGCTCTAATAATTTTAAGCCGTCGACTTTGCGATCTTCCGGTATGCAAATCGTTGGTTTACCGGTAGAATTTCTAGTGCGAACATCAATCGATGTATAGCGGCTAGAAATATCGATAGCCCAACTATCAATGCCGTAGAATCCCAAAGTTTTCTCGAAATACTCTGAGATTTCTTTGGCGTCGAAGGTCATTGCTTTTAACTTGCGCTTTTCGGTCTTGTTGAAGCGAGAACGAATGGATGCCTGTGGTCTACCATTGATGATGTCGTAGCAATCTAAAATCTGCGTAGATGATGGAAAGCCATAGATATCCTGACAGAGCATAGCCGTTCTTTCGTCGTCGCCAAGAACGATGCTGGCTGCAATCTCCGTTGACATAATCGCCTGGTCGATTCGTTTAATAAGAATATCGAATACAACCTTTTCTTCTTCGGTTTCTGGCTTGATACTATTCAGGAAATTATTCTTGATCTGCTCGAGCCTGCAGCTGTTTGCGGCAACGGCTCTGAGCTTTTCCTTGTCGTATCTGAACGTCGGGTTAGAGAAGAACTGATAATCTTTAACAGATTCAATCCAACCTTTTTTCACCTCATTCGCATTTACCGGAGTAATAATCTCGACCGGATTAATGCGCGCTACAATCTGTAGCAGGTCCTGCACGCTGCTTCCATCGAAGCTTTTTGAATATACCATAGCATATATTCCCCCTTTCAAAATTTTTAAAAGTGCCGTTTTTGTGCAATAAAAAATTGCACATATAGTGAACCATTACTATTATAGCACAAACGGGATGAAAAATCAAGAGGTGGAGGGTGTTCTACCGCTTGTCAACAGGGGCGGAAAAGTGGTAAAATATACAAGTATTAATTAATAGAAAGGGCAGTGATGTCAGAAGAATCAAATATCATGAAAATGCGTCATACGCTCAGCCATGTGATGGCCGCGGCGGTTAAGAATTTGTATTCTGACACAACAACAATTCAGTTTGGGGTTGGCCCGGCGATTGACAACGGATTTTATTACGATATAGATTTTGGCGACATGAAGGTTTCTGAAGAGAACTTCAAAGCGATCGAAAAAGAGATGCGCAAGATTATTGCGAAGAAATTGCCGCTTGTTTACGAGGAGAAGTCGCGTGAAGAGGCACTCAAGTGGGCGAAGGATAATGGCCAAAAATACAAGATTGAATTAATCGAAGATTTGCCTGAAGACGAGACGATTTCGTTCTATACGCTTGGCGATTTTACGGATCTTTGCAAGGGGCCTCATGTTGAAGACACGAGCAAGATTGGGGCGTTTAAACTCGATAAGGTTGCTGGTGCATATTGGCGTGGCGATGAGAAGCGCGAGATGTTGACGCGTATTTATGGTTTGGCTTTTGAGACGAAGGAAGAACTCGAAGAGTATGAGAAGAAGCAGGAAGAAGCGAAGCAGCGCGACCATCGCAAGCTTGGCAAGGAACTTGATTTGTTCTGCTTCTCGGAACTAGTTGGTTCGGGCCTTCCGATGTTTACGCCTCGCGGTACGGTTCTCCGCAATATTTTGAATGAGTTTGCGCAGAGTTATCGCGTGAAGCGTGGTTATCAAAAGGTCTGTATTCCTCATATTGCATTAGTTGATCTCTATAAAACCTCTGGTCACTACGAGAAATTTCCAGAGATGCTGCAGTTCGTCAGTCAGGAATCGGGCGACAATCTTGCTTTGAAGCCAGTGAACTGTCCACATCATTCGCAGATTTTTGCATCGCAGTCACGTTCGTATCGCGAACTTCCGATTAAGTATCTCGAGACGACGATGGTTTATCGCGATGAGCGCAAGGGTGAGTTAGGTGGTCTTAGTCGTGTGCGCGCGATTACGCAGGACGATTCGCATGTGTTCTGTACTGAAGATCAGATTGGCGATATCTTTGGCGAATTGATTGAATCGGCACAGGATTTGTATGAGCGCATTGATATGGATTTGAAGTTGCGCTTGTCGTTCCGCGATGATGGTGATGGCTATACTGGTACGCCGGAGATGTGGGAGAAGGCACAAAATGCAATTCAGGCAATGGCCGATAAATATGGCATTGAATATTATATTGGTATCGGCGAAGCCGCAATGTATGGCCCAAAGATGGACTTTATGGCAACGGACGCACTTGGTCGTGAATGGCAGGTTGCGACGGTGCAGCTAGATTACGCAACGCCTGATCGTTTTGGTCTAGAATATACTGCTGAAGATGGTAGTAAGCAGACGCCAGTGATGGTTCACTGTGCTTTGGTTGGTTCGATTGAACGCTTTATGTCGGTCTTGATCGAGCATACTGCGGGTTGGTTCCCATTCTGGATGGCACCAGAACAGCTTCGTATTGTAACGGTCAATGATTCAGTGGATGAATATGTCGATAAGATAAAGGCTGAGCTT
>JAFWLZ010000002.1 GCA_017510835.1 Candidatus Saccharimonadota bacterium | reverse complement strand
CTTAATTTCATACTTGTCGGCAAGTTCAGTGTCGAAGCTATAATACTTCATCGTGTCAGGCTTATCCCAGTGGAAAGCGGTGTCAGAGACGGCTATTAGCTTAGTATCGGCGAACGATTCGCGAAGGAGCTTAATCTCGTTTGCGATATTTGGAACGTGGATTGGAGCGCGCTTCTCTGCTTCGGCGAGCTTCTTCATAAACTCTGCGTCAACAACGCGATCCTTGACGAAGTAATCGCCAGGTGCAACCATACGAGTCACGATTGCGACAAGTTTGTTTTTCTCATTTATATACTGTTCGTCGGTTAGAATCTGAGGAACAACTGATGCCGCCTCATTAAGATGCTTGATCGTAACCTTAATATCTTTTTTGCTGCCTTTTTCGTCCTTGAGAGTACAAATTACTTTCTTGCCCTCATATTCAAAGTGAAGCTGCGCTAAGAGTTGATCGCCATCGTAAAGCGCATATTTACGGCTGGCGCTGCCCGGGTTCGTAATTAAAATAAGTTTGCTCATAAGAGTATTATACCGCAATTTACCTCTTTTTCCGATAATGCCGCCTGCCTATAAGGCTAGTCGAATGTATTATAAAACTGGTTCCCAAAACGGAAACCAGTTTTATAGCACTCAAAAATAGAAAAAAAGACGCCTCCTAACAGATACAGATATTGACTATTTAGAGAAAGTGTGCTATAATATATAATCATTCTATGAAGGGGGTGTTCTTTAATGAAGAGGCCAAAAATTAAGGCTTGTCACTCGGCCTGGAAGGCTTATAGAGCTGCATTTATCGAGCTAAATTATCTTATGATAAAAGAAGCGAAAATGACTAATTTCGACAAAACAGCGCTGGAAGCTTACCGCAAGATAATGAATTACGAACGAAGCTCGCGTCGAAAAATGAAGCGAGGCATTATCAAAACGGACTGGGAGCTGTTCAAGGAGTCATACGAGAATGCGCTGACACTTTTTAATCGTCTTAACGCAATCGAGAGTAGAAGCGAGCTAGAGAAACTCCATATAAATCTCAGGCAGGAAGAAAAAGAATTCTTGTTCGGATTCGTAGAGCTGCTCGAGTATGCATGCAACGGATGTCTCGGTAGCTACGATTACCGGAAAGTTCGCGACTTTACCCAAAGAATCAAGGCGGCAGCAAACCATAAGAATCGAATAAAAGCCTAAGGTCACTACCAAAATAGACCGCAACTCCATCGAGGAGTTACGGTCTTTTTTATAGCCGCGACTATTCTATTTGTCGACTACTTCACCTTCGACTGCATCGTCATCGGTTTTATTGTCGCTAGATTTATCGTCAGATTTCTTTGCATCCTCGGAAGCAGACTGATAAAGCTTCGCGCCAATAGGCATAATTTTATCGTTCAGCTCCTTAGTGGCTGCCTCGAGAGCATCCTTATCGTCAGACTTATTAGTAAGAACATCCTTCGCATCAGCGACGGCCTTCTTAATAGTTTCTTTGTCATCATCGGAAATCTTATCCTTGTATTCGTCCGGCATCTTTTCTGCCTGATAAATCGTGTTTTCAAGGATATTTTTAGCCTCGATTGCTTCCTTTTTCTTCTTATCTTCTTCAGCATGAGCCTCTGCGTCGCGCTGAGCCTTCTCGATATCTTCCTTGCTCATGTTGCCAGAGTTCTGAATCGTAATGCTCTGCTCTTTGCCGGTGCCCTTATCCTTGGCCGTAACATTCAAGATACCATTAGCATCGAGATTAAAAGTAACCTCAATCTGTGGAACGCCGCGTGGAGCTGGTGCGATACCGTCGAGAATGAAGCGACCGAGAGATTTGTTGTCGGCAGCCATCTCGCGCTCACCCTGGAGGACGTGGATTTCGACCTGTGGCTGATTGTCGCTAGCGGTCGAGAAAACTTGAGATTTGCTGGTCGGAATCGTAGTGTTGCGATCGATAAGTGGAGTGCGGACGCCGCCCATCGTCTCAATGCCGAGAGTAAGTGGCGTAACATCAAGGAGAAGAACATCCTTCACGTCGCCAGCAAGAACGCCACCTTGAATAGCCGCACCAACCGCAACAACCTCGTCTGGGTTCACGCCCTGCATTGGGTCCTTACCGAAGAACTTCTTTACACGTTCGACGACAGCTGGCATACGAGTCATACCGCCGACCATAACAACTTCGGAAATGTCACCCGGCTTGAGATCAGCGTCCTTCAAAGCACGCTCGACCGGACCATCGAGTTTCGTAAGGAGCGGTTCAACGAGCTCTTCGAGCTTAGCGCGAGTGAGCGTGAGTTCGAGATGTTTAGGGCCATCGGCGTCAGCCGTAATGTATGGAAGGTTAATTTCTACTTCAGTAGCAGAGCTGAGCTCTTTCTTTGCCTTCTCTGCTTCGTCCTTGACGCGCTGCATAGCAGCAGCATCATTACGAAGATCAATGCCAGTATCACCCTTGAAGCTATCAAGAATATAATCGACAATCTTGTTGTCGAAATCTTCACCACCAAGGTGAGTATCACCATTCGTAGACTTTACCTCAAAGACACCATCACCGAGCTCGAGGACGGAAACATCGAAAGTACCACCACCGAGATCGAAGACAACAATCTTCTGATCTTCGTTCTTCTCAAGACCGTAAGCAAGCGCAGCGGCGGTAGGCTCATTAATAATACGGCGAACCTCGAGGCCAGCAATCTTACCAGCATCTTTCGTAGCCTGGCGCTGAGAATCATCGAAGTAGGCAGGAACCGTGATAATAGCCTCAGTAACCTTCTCGCCGAGGAATGCCTCTGCGTCGGCCTTAATCTTAGATAGAATCATTGCGGAAACTTCTTCTGGCGTATATTCCTTGCCGCCAAACTCAACAGCGACACCGCTACCCTTCTTTACAATCTTGTAAGGAGCATTCTTTTTATCGTTCTGGACTTCTTTATCGTCAAACTTGCGGCCAATAAGGCGCTTGATGCCATAAATCGTATTCTCTGGGTTCGTCACGCGCTGACGCTGCGCAACCTTACCAACGAGACGTTCATTCTTCTTCGTGATCGCAACAACAGATGGCGTAGTGCGATCGCCTTCGCTGTTTGTAATAACCTCTGGCTTACCGGCAACCATATAGGCAAATGCCGAGTTGGTTGTACCAAGGTCAATACCAATAATTTTGCTCATTTAAATTTCCTCCATTTAGAAATTCTTTTACGTTTAGCACTCACGGTGGATTAGTGCTAATTCTTACAGATAATTCTATATCATTAGCACTCTACTGTCAAGAGTGCTAATACAGAGGTAGAGACGAGATTTTTTAGTCTTTTTCGAGCATTTTGGCAAAACCAGGCGTCGTCATTAGGGCTGCACCAATAAGCGAGCCAACAAAAGCAGCAATCAAATCAAACATCGTATCGTCTACGCCGACGGACACGAGTTGCTGCATACTCTGACCAAGGAACTTGTCGCAACAGAATTCGAAACATTCCCAACCGACCGCGACCAGCATACAAACCGAAATGATAAACAGGAATTTAAAACCGCGCGGCGCTTTGTGAACTTTGAAATACTCTAAACCATAATAGCCAACAAGCGCCGAAAGAATTCCAGAGCCGAAATGAATTATTTTATCAAAATACGGCGCAGTCTTATACCAGTCCATACAGATGCCAAGATCAAGCGCTACAAAGAGAAAAATATAATAAATAAGCTGAATTCGGAAAGAAATGTGACTTTTATAAACTTTCTCAATAATTGGCGGAAGGAACGGCAAGCCGACGCCGGCAATTACGCCGCCCCATTTATTGTAGTTTGGATCAACAATAATTCTTATAAGAAAGAGCGCTGCCAAAATGATAAAACAGGCACGAATAGCATAGATAATTGCACGCTCAACTTTATTCATATTATCTATTATACCCTACTAGGAGAACCGAGCGCTGCGAGGAATGCTGATAACAGGTCGAGAGAAGAAGAAGCGTATTTGGCATATCTGCCGGGGTGTTTTTATTGATTGCGGCTGAGTTAACTGTATTTATGATTGTCTCGTTTGCGCCGTTGGCGTTATTATCTAGATCATAGAGTGGATTTTGACTATCCTCAACTACTGCAAAACCAAGAACCTGCAAGCTATAATTTTTGCCATCTTCTAGATAGATTCTGCCCGAGTTATGCTTAGAGAAGTAGTCGCCGTCACGGAACTGATTGAGCGATCCGAACATCGAATTGCCGTTCATATTATGACCATAAATGACTGAGTAGTTGTCAGCAGTAAGATTACTGCGATAATCAGCAAAGATGCTACCGGCGATCGAATATTCCTTCTTATAATCGTGAGTGAGATAGAACTGATTATTGCTAGTCTGAGTAATCGGATAATCAATCTCCGTATCATCAAGTTTAATCCAGGCTTTAATATCCTCGTTCGTACGCTTCAGCTCGGAGATACGCTGATCGTCTGGAACGTTTTTGACGAGCTCAGCAGCGCCAGATATTACTTGTGTTTCATTATGGATACAAAATGCATCATAAACTACATATAGACAAAGCGTGAGCACCGCGACGAAGACAATGATAATGATCTGACTTAGAAAGCGATCGATTAAATCTAAGAGTATTTGAATTCTAGAGTTCATGAGTCCTAAATACTCCGATTATTAAGCTTGTAATCTCAGATTTATTGATTGCACCAAAACTACGCGAATCATCATATTCATTGCGATTGTCACCGAGAATAAAGTATTGCTCCTTTGCGACAGTGTACGGATATTTCACTGAGCTTCCGTCTGGATAGATGTCGTCGCCATAAGCGGTGTTTTCTTCCGGATGTCCATTAACCAATACTTTACCGTCTTTAATATTAACGACATCGCCTTCCTTTGCCGCTACGCGACCAACGCAAGCGTGATCGCCACAGCGATAAGTTACGACATCGCCGATACTATAATCACCCATGAGATGAAACATGAGAGCTAAATCACCGCCTCTCACATTCGGAGACATCACATTCGTGTCGATACGAACGAAGCCGTAAATCCGAAATAGGAGAATATAAAGCAGCAGAATCGTGCCGACTAGCTTGGCTCCGAGGATGATTAATTTACGGCGTAACTCAGGCTTGATCGCCTGAGTCTTAGCCGACTTTTCTGTTTGTTTTTGTTGCATAGTTATGTTGCGTTATTTCTTTGATGAGCGAAGTTTTTTGCCGTAGATAATTGCACCGGCGGAGATTGCGCCAAGAAGGATGTATGGCCAGAGATTGAGGAAGAGACCGGTTGGAGGGTTAATGCCTTTTACGTTTGTGAATGCTGCTGTATTATTTGCGGAAGTAGCGGAGATTGTTTGTTGACCAGTCGTGCTCGAGCTGGAAGCAGTACCGCCGCCAACCGCAACCGAAGTCGTGTAATCGCTATAAGCATCCTCAGTAATGGTATAGGTTTCGCCTACAGGAATCTCACTATCTGTACCATCAAAGCCGATGCGAATTGTTTCGCCGTGCTTTGCATAGATAACACAGGCAGTATTTGCAGCACAGCTGCTAGCAGAATCAGTGCTGCTTGAGCCGTAAACTGTGTAGGTCGTGCCGGCTGCACCGGAGATATTTGCGGTGAACTTGAAGTATTTATTTACATCGCCGCCATTGCCTTTAACGGTCTTAGTGAGCGTAATGTCTTTGTCGCCGTATTGCTTAGCGGAAGCGAAATCGAATTTGCTTACCTTTTGGCCGGAATCGTCATGAAGATACGCAGTTGCGATCTGGCCAGTAATATTATCGTTAGCGTCAACAGTATTACGAAGGTCAAATAATATTTTATAGGTAGTAGAGTCAACAGAAAAACCACTGACTGGAGTTTCAGTAACTTCAACTTCAACCTGCTTTGGCGAATTATCAGTGAAGGCCACGTTAGCAAGACTTACAGTAGTACATTTTTTGACCTCATGATTTGTTGGAGCATCATTGTTAAACACAATTGATTGCGTGGACGGAACATTGGTTAGCCCAGTAGACTGAGCAGCAAAAGTATAGTTAAAGGTTGCCGTCGTATTATCGTAGGCATTTGTAATCGTCTTACAAATATCTACGGATTGTGGCGAATCTGGATTATCAGAAATTGGTACAGCGGCTGCACTTGCGTAGCCAGCGACACCTAAGGCCGCGATTGTCGAAAACGACAATATTCTCTTGAATTTAGTTTTCATTGTTTGTATTCCCCTGCTCAAAAAGCAGATTATTTTGACCTTTCGTTTTTGTTTCCACTAAACCACTTAAGGTTATTTTAGCAAATTCAGAATAAAAGTCAAGCCCTATTTATCAAGTCCAGTTAAATGGGCGTGATGTGCATTCATGAGAAGCATATCGTCAAATTTCGAGGTATGACCATAATTGCCAGAACGTTCAAGAATATCTGCCGCAAGATCATAGCGCGAGCAATGGTTGCGCGCGAGCTCATCGAGCGGACTAGTAGTCGAACCCTGATCCTCAAAACCATGTACCGAAAGACGAATCGGATTAAGATAGTGTGAGAAAATCGAGCGAATCGTCTCCTGATAACCATGAAAGTTTACGACAACTGGTTTGTCGAGTGTAAATAACTCGTCAAATTCGCGTGAACTAAGTTTATTATCTGTTGTGCCAATGGCCGCATAGGATAAAGCTGTAATTCCAATAAAGCGAATACGCAGATCCGGCGCTTCGGCTTTAGCGAGCTTGATTGCTTCGATAGTTTCATTGGTTGGAATATCACCAATTGCCGCCACGACAATATCTGGATTATCATCAGAAGCAAACTGAAAAACTGAACAACCGTGGCCATCGAGCAACTGATAACGAGCATGGTTAATATCGATCCAACGAGGCTGTTCATTCTTATTAAATGTTGTAAGATTTACAACATTCTTAGATTGCGACATGTATTCCCAAGTCGCCGCCGACGCAATGTCATCTACCGGGAAGAAACAGTTCGCAAAGTTTGACGGTTTTGCAAGAAGACTAGATATCAGGGCTGGGTTTTGATGCGTGTAACCGTTATGATCCTGACGCTGCCAGCAAGAAGTTGAAAGAATATTGAGCGCCGGGACGTCTTTTCGCCATTCAATTTCACTGCTCTGCTTAAGAAATTTGATATGTTGATCGAGCTGCGACGAAACGATTGGTAAAAACGATTCATAAGAGGTCATGCAACCCCGACCGCCGCTCAAGATATGTCCGGCAAGGGCCGCGAACAATGTATTCTCAGAAAGCATCTCAATAACGCGTCCGTCCGACGAGAGATGTTGATCCCATTCCTTAATTTCACGTTGCCACGCTCGATCTGAAGCATCGTAGACCGTCGAGAGGCGATTGGACGTCGTTTCGTCTGGTGAGAAGAAATAGAAATCATCATGTTTCTGCATTTCGTCGCGTAGACATTCACCAAAAACCTGGGCGCTTGAGCCTTTTTCGGCACCTGGGCGATCAATTCTATCGGGCAAATTCATGATAAAGCTCCTCAAAATTATACGATTTTAGCCAGTTTTCGAGCATTTCCAGCTGTTCGCGATCAGTCTTTGCGTTCGGCAGCGGGACCTGATGAGCAGCACAATTTCCTTCGATTTTTACGCCATTTACTTCTTTTGGACCAGTGTAGCCTTTTGGCGTCTCCATGATGATGAAGGTATTTTTCTTT
This sequence comes from Candidatus Saccharimonadota bacterium, assembly GCA_017510835.1. GTDB lineage: Bacteria > Patescibacteriota > Saccharimonadia > Saccharimonadales > Saccharimonadaceae > UBA2834. The sequence goes on along the minus strand of JAFWLZ010000002.1, from coordinate 47,912 downwards.
AGATTTTTCAGAGCAATCTGAAATTCCTCGGTATTCGTACCGTCAATAATTATCGGGTCGTAGCCAAAACCACGGAAAAGATTCAGTAATTCGCGCTCACTGCTACGACCGTAGACAGTTGGGGCGGAAATCTTATAACCATTCAAGTGAAGGATTGGAAGGACGTGGCCATTTTTATCCGAATCAAGCAGCTTATTCAAGTTAAGACTCGCGAGCGCAGTAGCCGTCTCTAGTTCTCCGTCGCCGATTAAAACAGCAATGAATTTCTCTGGCTTGCCAAGCGCGGCACCATAAGCCGTTGCAAGCGCATAGCCGAGTTCGCCACCTTCAGAAATCACACCCGGCGTCATCGGACTGGCATGGCTCGGAAAGCCATAAGGCCACGAAAAATTCTTGCAGACATATTCAATACCATGAAGATTCGGCGTCGCATCTGGGTAATAATCATAGAGAACGCCATCGTAATAAAGATTCGCCTGTAGCGCCGGAAAACCATGACCAGGGCCAAGGATAAATTCCATCTTCGGAAAACGTGCCTTGAGGTTCGCATAGGCAATATTAATGCCCGGGCATGAGCCCCAGTGACCAAGCAATCGCGGTTTAATATCCGAGAATTCAAGCGGGCGATTGAGCAGGAAATTATCCTGCAAAAAAATCTGGGCAACCGAAAGATAGTTGCAAAATCTTATACGGCGGTTAATTTCGTTGATGCCCGACCCATGCATACTTTTATTTTAGCATAAGCGTCAGTTTTTGCCGCAAGAAAAAGGGGGTGTCCTAAATGGGTATAGAAAGGACACCCCAAGGGGATTAAAGTAGTTACGACCGAAGGTATAAAGTCTTAAAAACTACTACACATGGCAAAGGCTCCCCTTTTTTCAATTTATGTAAACACGCGCCTAGACGTGTACTACATCAAAAACTGCTACTTTTAAAAGTCTGTTTGATTATACCACTAGATATATTAAAAGTCAATGTGAAGGAGAAAATGAAGAAGTGTTTCTTTAGCAATCTTGTCAATTTTCTTCGCTTTCGCGCCGGTCATATCATGTCCGCCAAAGGTCTCAGTCAGATGAAAATATTTATTGCGTTTCGCGATGTGACGAAGATTTGAAGTAATAACGAGTGGGTCGAAACGTCCGTGAATTACTTCCATTGGGATTTTCAGACTCACGGCTGCTTCATAATTTTTACTATTCAAAATAACATTGTCCATCGCCTTACGAAACGCGGGCGTATTAAGCGCTTTCTTCTCAAAGCTTGACAAGGCGTCGACGAAGCCGGCGATTTGCCCCACGACTTTCGCGTCCGTGTGGTTGCGCAATCCGCCATAAAGGCGAGTATAGAGCTGATCTTTATAGCCGGCGATTTCATTCGCGCGTATTTCTGGCGGCGAAATGAGAATCAACTGGTCGACTAAATGGTCGCCGTTTGAAGCATAATCAATCGCAATCAAGCAGCCCATTGAATGGCCGCAAAGAATTAACGGAGTGTGAATTTTGAGTTTTTTCAGTGTTCTCGTTAAAGTATGGCGATAGCTTTCGTAAGTATAATCGAAGTTTTCCGGTTTTTCCGATTTGCCAAAACCGATCAAATCCAGCGCGATAAATCGCACCTTTGATAAATCTTTGTCGCGCGCGAGCGGCGGCAAGACTTCTCGCCAGGTCGCATAACTCGACGCAATCCCATGCAAAAACACAACCGTGAGCTCCGGTTTTGCGGCAATACAATGGTCATAACGCACCCGCATCGTGAGCGGTCGACGAAACCAATTGCGAAAGAATTTAAACATAAGTATATTATAGCAGTTTTAGTGTCGCGCCGATTAAATCTGGCAAAACTGTATCGTAATCTTCGTAGATACGGAAACCGGCCGCATAAGGATGACCGCCGCCGCCAAAGAATCCGGCAAGTTGGTCAGCAATCGGTTTGCTGGCGCGGATCTTTCCAGTTAATTTCCCGTCTGGATAAGTCTTAATCGCAACCGCAACCTCTACGCCTTCAACGAGGCGCAATTCCTCGAGGATAAGAACGTTTGGATTGTATTCATCGGAATATTCCTGGATATCTTCGAACGGAATCAAAACTGTCGCTAAGCGACCGTCGAGATGATATTCGACGCGTTTAATAAGGTCAGCTTTGTAATCGAGAATGCGTGGTGATTTTTTCGAGAATTCACGACGTCGTTCTTCCATCTCGGCAACCTGCGCACCATCATCGATAAGGCTGGCTGCCGCACGATAATCATCAGCGGTCGTCGAAGGTGAAGTAAGACCGAGTGTATCGGCAAGAATGCCATAGAATAGATGCTCGGCACATTGCGCGTTAATAGATACTTTCTGCTCGGTAAAAATTTTGAATAACAAAGCACAGCAACTCGAAGTTGTCTCAATAATGCTCTCGTAATCAAAATCTAAGTCAGCCTCAGTTTCATGATGATCGATCACGAGTACTGGCGAAGTATAAAGACAGTTACGAATCGCCGGATCATCGAGTAATTTGCTAAGCAAAGTTGCGCTCGCGGTATCGACGATAATATAGGCGTCGGCCTTGTAAGAAAAATCGTTCGTCACGCGATCCCAGCCCGAAAAGTAGCGCATATATTTCGGAATATCGACTGGGCAATAAAGCGAAACTTCCTTACCATCGAGCGCCTCTTCGAGCGCCAAAGCAGAGCCCAGCGAATCACCGTCCGGATTCTCGGCCTGAATTACACAGATATGTTGTTTGTCTTTTATAAAATCACTAAATTTATCGTACATTAAGATAATTTTAGCATATTAATAGATATAAATCTGATTGCTACTTACCCGCTGAAGCATTTCCGATAGCGAATAGCCATCAATCCGGCGATAGAAGAGCTCGTCAAAATAGCTCGACGTAACTTTGTCGCCCCACTTCTGCCCAAAGGCATATTCAGTTGTTGATGCAAATAAGACACGCTTAACCGTGTAGTGGCGTGAAGCAAATACGAATTCTACTTCACGACCGCGCGAAAGCAAGTCCTTGAGATAACCTAGGTCCATCACTTCTCCTCGAACTTTTAATTTATTCTAGTATAGCACACTAGTCTTCCGCGTCGGGAGCACCGCAAGATTTGTTGTTATCGAGATTTTCAAAATCGAAGAATGATTGGCCGCACTTCACGCGAGTTGGAACTTGAATATCGGTGCGCTTTGTAAGTTGAACACTTGCGTCGGAATCTGGGAAATAAGCCTTTGCTTCGGCGCCTCTTATCCTAACGAAGCCTATCTTTGTGATAGTAGGCACTTCCTCATCAATGTTTGCTCCGCCCGCAACCTGTTCCGATTGCGTCAAGGTAAGCGAATGAATATCAGGAAGCATGAAATCATTAATACCAAGTGCAAGCGTCGCCGCGAGCTGCTCTTTCGTTAGGCCTAGATCCTCTAGAGCATCCGTGCCGGTTTTCGATTCAACGGTGCCATATCTATAGTTATCGTTGAAATCGCCGCAACTTTGAAGAATATAGAAGGTGTTTGCCGGAGTGAATATATAACACTCACCGCCCTCAGTCGGCGTCTGCCAAACACCGAGGACGTCTTTATAATTATTTTTCTCAGGAAGATTGACGCTATTGCCCTCTTCTTCATATTTTTGCCGCACCGAGCCGCCACCACCATTACTAATCCTACCGCCAAATATCGCCGGCCCAAGGAGAAAAATACCAGCAGCAACACAACCAACCACAATGACTGCGGCGATGATAATAAAAATAACGAATCTTTTGCTGGATTTATCTTCTATAATTTGCGGTTTCGGAGCATCAATTTTCTCTTCCGGTTCGGTCGGCTTTGGCTCCTCCGGTTGCTCTGGCGTTTCGGGCTGCTTTGATTCTTCAGGCCGTTCTGACTCTTCTTCGGACTGTTTCGATTCTTCAGGCTCATCTTCGACACCTTCTGAGGTCGCAGTCTTTAGATCAGCAGCGACGGATTTCGGAGTAGGAGCGGTGTCCTTATATGGATCGAAAGGTTCCGGTTCGCCGGCATCAGTTACGCTCGGTTTTACGTCCGCTTCATCAGCGTTCGGTAAGTCTTCTGCCGTGATTTCCGTTTCATCAATTCTTTTGTCGTTTTCGTCGTCCATATTTTGCCCTTTTTGCTTATGGTTTTATTGTATCATAAGATAGACAATTTTTATGATATAATTACTGGAGTGTAGGGGCGTAGCTCAGTTGGTAGAGCACTGGTCTCCAAAACCAGGTGTCGCGAGTTCGAGTCTTGCCGCCCCTGCCAAATACTCAAACTTTTCTTTGAAAAGAAAAGTTTGGGCAAAAGAAACTTATTATAGAACAAAAAACAGGCACATGTCCTGATTTTTTGTTCTGATTAATAATCCACGCGCATGTCGCGGATTTCTTTTTATTTATTGTTCGATTGGAGGCGCTTTTTTGTAGAGGTCGACGTTATAGACATCACCATCCATCAAAGTAAGGTCGAGGCCATAATTATCATCGCCATAGCTTAAATATTTATAGTGACCGAAGTTCACAATCTTCGTATAACCAAAGTAGGTGACAAAATCAGAGATAACTTTTAGTGGATAGTCGCGGTAGTCGATAATAACATCATTTATAGTAGTCCCGTTACCGTCAGATAGCTCGGTTGTATAGAAGGCGAGACGATCAATAATATTGTTATCATCTACTGAAATCGAAATATCATCATAAGAATAGTCGAATTCGGCATCAATAATGCGATTTTCGAGGGCTTCAGCCGGTATCTCATTGCCAATTGCGAGGCCGTTAAAGTGGATTTTCGAGTAATCTAGCTCAGCAGAAAGTGCCTTATTAGGTGGATGAAGCTGATTATAGACAGTTATCACTTCTAGGACAACTAAGAGCATCAAGAAAAATAGCGTAATTATCCAAACAAAGACCATCTTTCGATAGCTGTCCTGATAAGAACGGCGTAGTTTCCTATTTGCCATGACCTTCCCTTTTTATTTATGCTTATTATAGTCAATAACACTTTTTTTGTAAATTACTTGACTTTTTTCGCAATCTGTGATACAATAATGTTATAGCTTATCGCTCACTCTCTATCAGGATGGGAATGGAGGATGAAAATGATAAGCATCTTCCCCGCTGTAATTCATTTGAATTGCGCACTAGGGCGTGCGGATTACTCACAGCAATGGGAAGAAAAGGGTGTTCCTTTCAATTAGTAGACGCGAAGATAAGATAAAAAGTCTTGTTCATGATTATATTTATTGTTATGTTTTTATTTATTTCGATCTTATCTTCGCAACGCCAGACAGTTGTTCCTGGTTTCACCTCCCAGGAGCAGTTAATATATCTAATTCCCCTACTTTACCGGCGCCACAAAATGTGACGCCGGTTTTTCCTTTCAATAATATTTCTTGTTATAATAAAAAAGACATCTAGTATGACTGGCACCTTCCTTATAAGCGGCATGCGGCCGGTAGTCTCGCACACTGGACCGCCTCTGCCGCCTAAGGTAGAAATCTCGGAGCATGCCTCCCTCGGCTATCCCGAGTTACATCTCTGCCCTCCCTTCATCTATGAAGAGGGGGGCTTTTTATTGACTTCGCCCCCTAAAAAACCTATACTTTTCTAGTAATGTTCAGAATCTTCAGAAATTTTAGAAAGCAAGATTTATTGCTCTTGCTAGGCGGCGTGATTGCCGTCGTTTTGCAGGTCGGACTTGAGCTAAAGATGCCGGATTATATGTCCGAAATCACGAAACTCGTCGAGACCGAAGGTAGCGAGATGAGCGATATTATGCGCAACGGCGGCCTAATGCTCGCCTGTGCGCTTGGCAGCTTCGTTGCAAATGTCGGCGCGTGCTTTTTCTTTGCGACAGCCAGCGCTAGCCTTTCAATGAATACGCGCAAAAAACTGTTCGATAAAGTCGAAAAACTCGGAATGCATGAGATCAAATCGTTCTCGACAAGTAGCCTGATCACGCGTACGACGAATGATATAACCCAAATTCAGATGTTCGTAGCGATGGGCGCACAAATGCTCGTCCGAGCACCACTCACGGCGATTTGGGCGATTACAAAAATTGCCGGCAAGAGTTGGCAATGGAGCACGATTACTGGAATCGCGGTCGTAATTATGCTTTCAATGATTATTACGATAATGTCGATTGTAATCCCGCGCTTCAAAATTATTCAAAAATTGACCGATAAGCTTAATGGTATCACGCGCGAAAATTTGACTGGTATTCGTGTCGTACGTGCTTTTAATGCAGAAAAATACCAGGAAAAGAAATTCGCAAAAACGAACGAAGAATTGACAAAAATCAATCTCTTTAACGCGAAGTTGATGGCAATTTTGTCGCCGACGATGTATTTCGTTATGAATGGCGTGACGCTCGCGATTTATGTTTCTGGCGCATACATTATCGCAAATGCGGCGGCCAGCGATAAACTCACGTTATTTAGCGATATGATTGTATTTTCATCTTACGCGATTCACGTGATTATTAGTTTCTTGATGGTCGCGATTACTTTGATGATTTTGCCGCGCGCGCAAGTTTCAGCAGCACGTATCAACGAAGTTTTAGATACGAAAATCACAATCAAGGACGGCGAATTTGCGGGCGATACGGCTGAAACTGGCACAATCGAATTCCGAAATGTATCATTCAAGTATCCAGACGCAGAAGAATATTTATTGCGCAATATTTCTTTCCAAGCCAATAAGGGCGAAACGGTCGCATTTGTCGGCTCGACTGGTTCAGGTAAATCGACACTAATCAATCTAGTGCCACGTTTTTATGATGTAACGGACGGCGAGGTATTCGTCGACGGGATTGACGTGCGCGAGTATCGCCAGGACGCGCTTCATAATAAAATTGGTTATATTTCGCAGAAAGCCGTAATATTTGACGACACAGTCGCGAAAAATGTCGCCTACGGCGATAACGGCAAGGGCAAAAAATCCGAGAAAGCCATCAAGGACGCAATCAATATCGCGCAGGCAAAACATTTCGTTGAGAAAATGCCAAAGCAGTATGATAGTCATCTTGCACAAGGCGGCACAAATATTTCTGGTGGCCAGAAGCAGCGTTTATCCATTGCGCGCGCAATCGCTCGCGATCCGGAAATTTTGATTTTTGATGATAGTTTTTCAGCGCTTGACTACAAGACAGATGCGGCATTGCGTAAGGATCTCGAAAAACACGCCAGCGACAAAACGAAACTCATCGTCGCACAGCGCGTCGGCACAATCATGCATGCTGACAAAATTCTCGTGCTCGACAAAGGCGAATGCGTCGGCATTGGTACCCATAAGGAACTGATGAAGAATTGCGAGGTTTACCAGCAAATTGCTCTTTCGCAGCTTACGAAGGAGGAACTCAATGTTTAACGGCGGCAAACGAAGACCTGGTGAAGGCCCAGAAAGTAGAAGCAAAAACTTCAGCGCCGCAATGAAGCGTCTAATAAAAGAGTTGCGCGGACTTAAATTCTTAGTCGCACTCGGCATTTTATTAGCAGTCGGCGGATCGATTTTGACGATTGTCGCACCTGGTTTTATTGCAGATTTGACAGACGAAGTCGCAAAAGGACTTGGCTTCGTTCCCGGCGTTGATATCAATTTTGACACAGTACACGGTATTTTAATATTGATGGTAATTCTATACGGTTCGGCCGCACTAGTCGAACTCGGCGAAGGCCTTATCATGTCGCACGTCTCGAATGTTTTTGCACGTGATTTGCGCGAACGAATTTCAAAAAAGATTAACTTATTGCCTCTCAAATATTTCGACAATCACCAAACCGGCGATGTTTTGTCGCGCGTCACGAATGACGTCGATACTGTTGCGACGAGCCTAAATACTTCGCTTTCGACAATCATTAGCGAAGCAGCTTTAATGATTGGTGTCGCAATAATGATGTTTGTCACGAACTGGACCTTAGCACTAGTCGCGGTTGGTGCGAGCATTATTGGCTTTATTGGCATGGGCGCAATTTTAGGCAAGTCGCAAAAGTATTTCGAGATGCGTCAGAAAGAGCTTGGCAAACTAAACGCACACATCGAAGAGGTGTATTCTGGGCTTGAAATCGTAAAAGCCTACAACGGCAAGGCTGATAGCGATAAGAAATTTGACCGTCTAAATAAGCGCGTCTACACGGCAAATCAACGCAGCCAATTTTTGTCCGGTCTGATGTCGCCAATTATGATTTTTATCGGTAATTTCGGCTACGTAGCGGTTTGTATTGTTGGCGCTCTGCTCACGGCAGACCACATAATTTCATTTGGCGTTATTGTCGCATTCATTACTTACGTTCGCCTATTCACTTCCCCACTGCAACGCATCGCACAGTCTGCTACAAGCCTTCAGTCTGCGGCTGCAGCAAGCGAACGTGTTTTTGAGTTTATTGACGAAAAAGAAATGCCGCAACAAAAATTAACATCGCAAAAAATCGACAAAAATTCAATCCGTGGCGATATCGAATTTAGGCACGTAAAATTTGGCTACAACGATGATAAATTAATTATCAAAGATTTCTCCGCCGAAGCAAAAGCCGGACAAAAAATCGCAATTGTCGGCCCGACTGGCGCCGGTAAAACAACAATCGTAAACTTGCTCATGAAGTTCTACGACATAAATTCCGGCGACATTTTAATCGATAATATTTCGACGAGCGAAATGTCGCGCGAAGAAATCCATTCGCTCTTCACGATGGTACTACAAGACACCTGGGTCTTTGCGGGAACCGTGCGCGACAATATCGTCTATAATCGCCGCGGCATTTCAGATGATGAGGTAATGAAGATCTGCGATACTGTCGGCTTATCGCACTTTATCAAGACTTTGCCGAAAGGACTGTCGACCGATATTTCTGAAAACGAATCGATTTCTGCTGGACAAAAGCAGCTGCTCACAATCGCGCGCGGTATGGTCGAAGACGCGCCATTCCTGATCCTCGACGAGGCAACATCAAACGTTGATACGCGCACCGAAGAATTGGTTCAAAAAGCGATGGATAAGCTTATGCAAGGACGCACTTCTTTTATCATCGCGCATCGTTTGTCAACAATTAAAAACGCCGACTTGATTCTCGTAATGAACGAGGGCAATATTATCGAGACTGGCAATCATAACCAACTCATGAAAAAGAAAGGCTTCTACGCTGATCTTTATAATTCGCAGTTTTCGCTGTAATTACCTAATAGTTTTCACTTTTTCAAGAATCGCGTAATATTCGTTTTTGACCTTTGCGTCAGAAAACTTTAATTCTTTTCCAGAAGCATCATAGGCCTTCGGATTTTTAGCCAACAATTCAAGCTCGGCAATATAAGTTTCGATCATCCCCTGCAACATCTTGAAAGCATCGGCATTATTTGTGCCCGGTTTTTTCTCGGCAAACACATTGTTTAATTCGTTTTTATAGCGCTCTTTCAGCGAATCATTAAGATTGCTAGCAAATGCATCAGTCGCAGCATCAACACTCTGAACTTTACGATATTTCTCGCGCGATGATTCCAGTGTTCTCTTAGTCGTTTTTAGCTTTTCTAGAATCTGCGAAAACTCTGGTCCGTTTGCACGAATTTTATCAACATCGAGCGCAGCCGTAAGCTCTTCGTCGTCCTGAATCTTCTCCAATTCATCGAGCGCTTCGCAACGATTTTTAACATATTGCTTTACAGCGCTCTCCATTTCGCCCCACTCACCCCTGGCGAGCGTGCGATTTAATAAAACATTCAGATTATTATAATTGTCTGAACTATAGACATTGCGGAGCTGGCTAATTTCGCGCGCGAAAACGTGCTCAGGAATATTCCAATAAATAATAAAACCGACCAAAAATACAGCCAAAATTGCGATTATAATTTTCGTCGATCTTTTCATTAAAATTATTATACCGCAAGGTCATTTTTTACGCTTCAAACAGGTGCAAAATCATTCCGCTAGTGCTATACTAATAGGTAGATGAAAATTTTGATGCTAGGATGGGAACTCCCTCCCCACAATAGTGGTGGGCTGGGCGTAGCATGCCTAAATCTGTCTAAATCTCTCGCCAAGATGGGGGCAGATATCGATTTTGTCGTACCTTATGAAGCAGAGCATCATCTAGAATATATGAAAGTTCTCTCGGCGATGAAGATAGACCCGCTCATTCGTTATGGCGGCGCCTATGAATCAAAAGAAATCGAAGTGAAGAAATTTCACAACACAAGTACAAAACAGACATTATCTATTCGTGACATCCAGAAGAATTATTGTAAGTTTGTCGAGCAGTATCTAATGGAGTTTAAGCCAGACGTCGTGCATGCGCATGACTGGCTCACCTATGAGGCGGGTATTCTCGCAAAGAAGCAGTACGGCATCCCGCTTGTCGCACATGTACACGCGACCGAATTTGATCGCGGCGGCGAAAATGGCGGCAATCCGTTGATTCACGAGATTGAATATCAGGGTCTCGTGTGGGCTGATAAGATTATTGCGGTCAGCCAAGCAACGAAGAATATTATCGTCGAAAAATATAAGATTCCGGCAAGCAAGATTGATGTTGCCTACAATGGCTGGACGTCTCCGAACGACGATTATCATTTTGACGGTTCGAGCTATCAATATCTTGAGAATCTCAAGAAAAAAGGTTACACGATTGTTTCGACAGTTGGCCGTTTCACTTTGCAAAAAGGTCTCTTCCATCTCATGCGAGCAGCCGCACGAGCGATTAGTTTTCACCCAAAGATGGTTTTCTTGTTTGCTGGAGACGGCGAGCAAAAAGACGAACTGATGCGCATGAGCGCCGATCTCGGCATTTCACAGAACGTCATCTTCACTGGCTTCATCCGCGGGAAGCAGTTACGCGATATCTATAGTATTTCCGATGTTTTTGTCATGTCTTCCGTCTCCGAGCCGTTCGGTCTCACCGCGCTCGAGGCAGCACATCACGGCAACGCGCTAATCGTCACGAAACAATCCGGCGTCGGCGAGGTTCTGCATTCGATTTTACGCTATGATTTCTGGGACGAAGATAAGCTTGCTGGAGCATTAGTAAACATCGCTGAAAGCCCTGCTCTCGTGGATTCCTTACGCGATGGCATCAAACACGAATACGCCCGCATCTCTTGGGATGACGTTGCGAAAAAGTGCGTTGAAGTGTATGATGAAGTAAGGAAACATAAGAGAAATCGGTTTTAGGCGAGGTAATACTAATCAATGCGTTCAATAGTCTTATATTTGCACATGCATCAACCGTGGCGCTTGAAGCACTACAGTATTTTTTCCGTTGACCACGACCACGATTACTGGACGGAAAAAGATTGGTATGCCGGCACGAATAATGAGCGTATTTTTAAGAAGGTTGCCGAGAAATCCTATCGCCCGATGCTTGCCGTGCTCGAGAAATGTATTAATACTTATGCCGGTTTTAAATTCTCACTTTCAATTACTGGCACCTGGCTCGACCAGGCGGAAAAATGGGATCCAGAACTCATCGATATTTTGAAGCGACTCGTCAAATCTGGTCGTGTCGAGATTGTTGCGGAGACTTATTACCATTCGCTGGCATTCTTCTATGACCGCGAAGAATTTGAAGCGCAGGTTAAGGAGCATCAAGACAAGATTCATAAACTATTCGGCGTCCGCAGCCAAGTTTATCGCAACACTGAGCTTTCTTATAATAACGAACTCGCGCGCTGGGCAGACGAATACGGCTTCAAGGGCATCCTCGCTGAGGGTTGGGATAAGATTCTCGAATGGCGCAGCCCAAACTTCGTTTATCGCCCAGAAGGCTGCAAGAATATTAAGCTACTAATGAAAAACTATCGTTTGTCCGACGACGTAGCATTTCGTTTTTCCGACAAACATTGGAAGGAGTGGCCGCTCACGGTTGACAAATATATCCAGTGGCTCGAGACTGACACCTTGCGCGGACCGCTGATTAATCTATTCATGGACTTTGAAACTTTTGGTGAAAACATTTGGGAAGATACGGGCATTTTTAAGTTCTTTGAACATCTGATTTATCGCTGGGATCGCGATAAAGACAATAATTTCTTGACTGTTTCTGAAGCTTGCGATTCGGCGGAGCCAACGGCAGAAATCTCAATGCCATGGACAGTGACCTGGGCGGACACGGAGCGTGATTTGTCGGCTTGGCTCGGCAACTCAATGCAACACGAAGCAATGAAAGCCGTCTATGGCATAAAGAATGAGGTGCTAGCAAGCGGCGATCCGAAGATTATCGAAGATTGGCGTCGGCTACAGACTTCCGACCATCCATATTATATGTGCACAAAATATTTCAATGACGGCGATGTTCATGCTTACTTTTCGCCATACGATTCGCCTTATGACGCATTTCTATATTATATGAATTCCCTACGCGACATGCGCGGCCGACTAGACGGAATTACAAGACGTAAAAAATAAGCCCTTCGTGGGGCTTATTTTTTTATTAGATTACTCGACGATGTATGGATCGGCAGTAGTGCCGGTACCGCTAGCACATTTAGTGCCGGCTTTTAGCGAAACGAGGGGGCGCAAGCCGTACGCGTCGTCGTCAACGGGAAAGTGGAGCAGATCCGAATACCAGTAGAACTCGACCGCGCGCTCACCGAAGCGACTCGGCGAAGCCGACCACGTACTCTGACCGGTATAAAGGTAAGCATTGGAGTCAAAATAACTATAGCTATTGCCTGCCATAGTGAGCTCATCGGCAGTAATAAGGCCTATTTTGTGGTCGAGTTTACCGTTGCCATTAGCGCTGTCTTTCGTGAAGGCATCGTTTGAATTTATACAGTCTAGGCTTGGCTCGTGGTTGCTTTGAGCATTCATTTCTACATTACGAATATAGGCGCCGTGGTTGCTATGTCCTGTAATTCCTCTTGGAGTAGCATCACTATCTTTACCTTTGAGAGCACCAGAGTAGTAGCTGCGATCGTTGCAGAATACCGTATCTTCAAGATCGTCTTCATAATTCTTCGTGTTGGCGATATGGCCATCGAGGTTTTGTTGCTCGAACCAGGTTTCTATCATTGTCTTGGCATTAGAATCGGTAGTATTAGTGAACATAGCCGTCTTCATATCTTCAATGTTATTGTAGCCATCTACCTTTAGATAGTAGATATAGCTGCCGTTAAAGTCGTGAATGTAGCCAATCTTAGTATTGTCACAGACGCTTGCACCGTCAGTGCAGAAGTAGTGATATTTAACTGCGGCATTAGTGCGCTCGGCTTCCCAGGTACCAGCGATGGATTGGCCGGGCGAAGTATCAAGAGTATAAGTATTGTCACTACGACTTACGTTATTACTGAATACAAAAGAGGTGGATCCGGCAGAGAGAGCGCTTACCTCTATACGAGTACCGTACATATAGCCGACATCGGCTGGAGAGTTGCTATCGTTATTAAATTTAAATGTATTCGTATCAGTGCCATTTATATTGACAGTTATCTGGCTATCTGCGCCAGTAGCATTACATTGCTTGACAGTTTCGCCATCAACTACAACGTCGGTTGGTTCGCCATTGTAGATCATTTTTGTGCCGCCAGTAGCAGTAGTTCTTACCATCTTCCAGCACTTATCCGCCCAGATGACGTTATTATCATATACCTCGCCACGGAAGTAATAGACATCCTGTCCGTTTTCAATCGCGCGATTTACGCCATTACCGTTGCCAGTTGCAATGTTAGCTGCTTGCGTAAAGTCAATGTTTGAATCTGGATTCGCCTTTTTCGCTATCATATTAGCGAACTCTTTATCCCACTCACTCTTACTCTCCGCATTAATCGCCTGCGCAGTAATCTTCAAGTGATAGGTCGCATCGCCATATGCGCTGTCGGCGCCAGCAACACTGTCGATATTTGCGTTACAGTTGAGCGTTACGCCAGTAATAAGCGAACTGGTCGTCGCATTTTTTGCCAGGTCAGAATCGTAGTAATAATAGACACCCTGCTTTGTCCAGCCAGAATTAGGCGTAAAGTCAATCTGTGCCATCGTGAGGCCAGAAGCAGCAGAAACAAGCGGAAGCACCGTCGTACCATCAGCCGCAATCCACTGTTCCTCAAGCTTTAGACGGACTGAAATTGAACCAGAAGAATCAGTATCATTCGTTACCACGAGAGACTTGTCGATAGTTTCGCAAGTAATCCAATTTTGGGGAGAGTCGAAGGTCTCCACGAATAGCGTCTCATATGCTCCGCCAAGTTTAAAGTTATTTGCCATAGTAGCGCGATCATGACTGACGGCGAGCGAAACGCCGAACGAAAGCAAAAATAGCGCCGGCAACGCAAAAACCAGCGTTTTCTTGCTCTTGATATTTATTTTCTTTTTCATTTTTGACCTGTTTTTGTTTTTATTGATATAGAGCTTGTGGTTATTTTAACTCATCACTAGTGAATTGTCAAGGTCTAGACAAGTTTTAGAAGCGATTCGGTCGTAAGAATAATATCCTCGACTGTAGAGCCGCGCGAGAGATCGGAAACTGGTTTTGCGAAGCCAAGTAAAATCGGGCCTGCGACAGTTGCACCAGCGAATTGCTCGAGCGATTTATAGAGAATGTTGCCAGAATTAATATCCGGAGTAATCAAAACGTTGGCACGGCCAGCAACTTCTGAACCGCCATGAGCAGCAGCCTTCTTCTCGCCAACACGAGAATTAACGGCAGCATCAAGTTGCATTTCCCCATCAACAAGAATATCCGAGCGATGGTCGCGAATTAATTTAATCGCCTCGGCAGTCTTATCCATCGAAGGATCTTTTCCGCCAGAGCCAAAGGTCGAAAAACTCAGAATCGCAACGCGCGGCGTATCGTCAAGAATCTTCGCCGCGGCATCATTGGTAAGCTCAATAATATCCGCAAGTTGCTCAGCAGTTGGATTTTTGCAGGTAGCGCCGTCAGATAAGATAATGCGACGACCATCTGGAAACTTCGCGACAAAGAGGCTCGAAAAAGTTTTCTTCCCTTCCGCAACACCAATTGTGTCGCGCGTCGCAAGAATTACATCACGCGTCGAATAATCGATACCAGCGACCATTGCGTCTGCTTCGCCATCATGGACTTTCGCGGCAGCAGTTTGTAAGTCCGCCTCCACTAAGACCGGCTCACAGATCTCGCTAAGACGCGTGGCAGCCTCTTTTACATATTCATTATTTGCTTCAGGGAAAATAACTTTATACATAAGAATATTTTACCATGTTAGATTTGCCCGAGTTCGATGATTAGCGCGCTAGGATTATATTTCTCCGACACTGAACTGCCAAGTGTTTTGAAATCCTCAGCATATTCTTTGTGATAATTCTCGAGCTGTTTTTGCTTGCCGACAAAACTTTCTCGCGGACAGACCGAAACACACACGGCAGAGTTCTTTGCGAGTTCAGCGATTTTGCGCGCGAAGGAGTCGATGCGGTCGCGTAATTCTTTATATTCTTCAGTCTTAAGATTTCCGAGCGTATCACTTAGGCGCTGGAACGACTGTTGGACCCGATAAAACGACACGGCGTTCAATTTATCTGTCTCGATTTCGTCGAGTTCAAGCGATAGACTATCCAACGCGGCGTCGAGCTCGAGTAGTTCATTAATGTTTTCACTATTATCGTTCAAGGTCTTATTATAGTCGCGAAGCTTTGAAGAAAGCTCGACCTTATGTGCGCGAACGTAATCGTTATCTATGAAACTCTGCAAGGTCGTTTGGAAGCGAGAAATCGAATTATCGTAAAGAGTCTTGTTGCCAGATTTCAGGGCTGACGAAATGAGACTTAATTCGACCGACAATTCTTCGGAGCTTTTTTGCGCTTGAAGATAATCGTGATGATTCTTCGCCGTAAAGACCGCAATCATCTCGCCCGCACAGAAAGCTAGAACTAGAATAAATAATAAAATAGCAAAATTTCGGCGGCGAATTTCAGTACGCTTCCCGCTGCGCGTCGATTCGCGGTTTAGCTTGCGGATTTTTCTACGAACCTTACTCATCGCATCCCCTTTATTACATTACTAACCAAATTCGCGTAGGCAGCACGTCCAGCCGGATTAAGATGAATATGATCAGCATACATCAGCGACCAGTTATCGTGCGATACTTCCCACCAGTCGGCAATATAGACATTATCATGCTTATTCGCAAATGCTTTCAGTGCGGTATTTTGCTCTTCACGCGGTTGCAACGGTCCGGCATAGGCAGTGACGAGAATAAACTTATGTCCGGTACCGGCTACATTTACGATATCCTGCAAAATCGCATCAGTAATCGTGCGCTGGTTAGTCGCGAGACTAATCACGATCGTGCCCGGAAGTTTACCAGAAGCGGAGTAGCCGGAAAGAATACCGGTTGCCGCTTCGATGCCGCGGTTTTCTTTTGCATCGACAAACGATTTCGCGATTGTCGCCTCGATGGATTGCTTTGCGCCGAGCGTAACCGAATCGCCAATAACAAGAACTTTTGCTTCGTTCGCATTTGACGCCGCCAAAGAACCGCCTGGAGCTGGCAAAGTTTCGGCATTTTGCGCGAGCGATAATTCGGTATTTAGAATTTTGACTGTATCATCGAGCAGCCTCGAAGCATTGATAAAATCAGAATTTGCCGAGGCGTTCGAAATAAGTTCCGTGCTACTGCTATGCGACTCTTCCTGGCTTAGTTGCTCAGCGATGCTTGATGCTTGCGGTGCACGAACGAGCGTAACTGTCGCCGCAGCGATAATACAAGCAGCAGCCGTCGCGTCGCTAATCTTAATGACGCGACGAGATTTGCGGATTTTCTGCCATAGATCTTTGATACGTAGCACTTCATATAGTACTGACGACAATGCAAAACTAATTAGGATGTTTATTAGCGCATAACCCCAGCGCGCTGTATCGGACGGGAGTAAATGTGGAAGCAAAATATAAAGTGGCCAGTGGAAAAGATATACGCCAAAACTTAGATTGCCTAGCCCTTCTAATACGCGCACGACATTACGCGTCTTGCGACGCTCGCGAATATTGCGTTGCAGTTTAATAATACAGGCCAACATTACAATTGTCAGGAAAGTCATGAATGGCAAAGCGAAAATGAAGGCAAAGGCGCTATTATACTCAACCTTCAACGCAAGAACGACCATCGCGACAGCACTGAGCAGCAAGCCAGCCATCGGAATTCCTTTGACTGTGCGCGGCGTGCGCGGAACAAAGAATTTGAAGACCGCAAAAGCGCCGCCGATACAGAAAGCGGCCATATGCGAATCGAGCGCGAAGTAGGCGCGATTTTGCATCTCAAAAAGACCGCCGTAGCAAGCCATTAAGACCATCGAAGCGATACCGAGCGCGAGTAAAGTAATTCCAAAGAATTTGATTGCGTCACGTTTTTTATTGAAGATTTTTAGATGCAATTTCAGCACGAGCGGCAGCAACAAATAGAACTGGAATAGCAAAGCTAAGAACCAAGTATGCTCAAAAATATTTGGCAAGTAAGTATTTTCGTAATTCCCGCCTGCAATAATTTCCGAAATATTCGTCGTAAACGTCAGCGCCGTAAAAGTGTTATGGCGAGCGCCAGTCAAAACATCCGGTGCCACAAAAATACCGAGCGCAAGCGAAAAAATAACCACCACAAGCAAAGTCGGGTAGAGTCTTTTAAGACGCGACTTGATGAACCCCCAATATTTCACTTCGCGATTTGCGTCGATTTGATTGATAAATTTTGACGCGATAAGAAAACCGGACAAACAGAAAAAGATTTCAACCGCTAGGAATCCACCTGGCATAAATTCACGAAATAGATGGTAGGCGACGATAAAGATTATCGCAAAAAAACGAAGTGAATTAATACCTACCAACTTATGCATACTTTAATTATATAGAGTTTGCAGATAGATTAAAATCTTAAGCATTAATTTTAACGTCGTTTTAGCAATTTCATGAGCAATAAGCCAGTAACTAGTCCGAGCGACGATAGAATCGCAATATTTGGCAGTGGATTTGTATCGCTCGTTGTTGGGTTTTCGGATGGTTTTGGCGCAGGCTTCTTTTTGCGATAACGCACGTTTAATTCCCTGCCGTCCAAATGATAAACACAGTCAGTGGGATCAATCGCTTCGATTAATTCATATTCCGGAAATTCGAGAACTTCGCAAACACCTGCATCACCGTCAAAACCATCATTATCAAAATACGCTGGACGAATATCGTTGCCGTCCATATCGATATAGCGAATTTTAATCGTAGCCCGCGGGCGATAATAATAAACTATCACCTGATCCTCGCCACCAAAAGTATAAGTATCCGTTTCTGGAGCCTGGAATAGTTTATACTGCTCGATTTCGATTGGCGAACTTCTATACGCTTCGCCCGCAAAGGACTCCGAAATTTTATCTTCCGCAATCGGATTACCTGAATTATCATAATCCACATAACGCGTCGTAATTCGCCAAAGTTTACGGTAATTAAATATTACGTTTTGTTCGTCGACCGTATACGTCAAGGTTAC
This sequence comes from Candidatus Saccharimonadota bacterium, assembly GCA_017510835.1. Classification (GTDB taxonomy): domain Bacteria; phylum Patescibacteriota; class Saccharimonadia; order Saccharimonadales; family Saccharimonadaceae; genus UBA2834. Next base: position 29,506 of record JAFWLZ010000002.1, on the reverse strand, counting down.
TTCTTCTGGCTCAGTCACGAGCAAATAGCGACTAAAACCGCGCGCAGTAATCGTAACAGTATTATCGACAGCGCCAGAAAAGTCTTGCGTACCGAGTTGAGCACCGTTGTCTTGGTCGATATAAAAAACATGAATAACGCCGGATTTTTTGCGGTAATAATAATTTATCGAATAACCATTTTCGCCAATTACGCAGGCGCTTGCGGCCGGGAGCGACGAGTTTTCATACTTAGTTTTTGAAGTCTGGACATAATCTGCACAATTGAAACTATCGCCAGCAAAGCCATTTACGATAGTGTCGTCATATAATTTCGAAGAAGTATTTTCGATGTAGTGGTGAATGGTCGTGCTGCCGGTCTTTCGCGCCACCGAAACAGCAACTGTATGATTCGTAGTTACACTATTTAGCGTATACTGGTGGCTCGTTTTAGTTTGGTCGGTGCCACTATAAACGATTGTTCCGTCTACTTTTATCTCATCAATATAGTAACCGCTCATAGCGGACATATTGACGGTTTTATTCTCTTTCCAGAGGACCGCATTATCAGACGAATCAATCGTCGCCTTACTTGCATAGTCACCATAGGTCGAAGTCGTGACTTTACTCGTCTGCAGAGCGCCCATCGAAGTCGCACAGTCGCGGCCGCGCCAAACAAAAGTACTTGATGCGCTATTCGCAAGATAGCCGACTCCGGAGCGAACCGTATTATCGTCAGATGCAGTGGCGCGATACCAAGTATTATTGCCATAGGTTGAGCCAATGACATTCAAGAGTGTGTTCGATTCGACATAAGTATTACCGTAGATGCCGCTTGCTAACATGATTGATTCAACATAAGGGCCAGTCCAGTCTTGACGATTACTCGAGTTAAAATCGTAAACATCAAGATCAGTCCAGCGGAACGGAATAAGCTTGCCCGAGACCGGAGTTTCGGTGCCCGGATTCACGACTTTTGCTTCGACTGTCATTTCGACGCCATGATTGCGGATAATCGAACTGTTAATGCTGGAGCGATTATTGATTTCTTGCTGGTTTGCAGCTTCCTGTAACGAAGTCCAAGCGGAGAGACTACGCCCATTAAATAAGCCGACTGGCTTCGTAATGGCGCGGTTTGCACGGTTCTCTATTTTTACGCTGCGAAAATAAAGCATCAAATCGTAGGTATTGTTATCTGCATCGACTACTCTGCCAGGATAGCGCATCTTGAAAGCGTCGTTAATCGTAACTGACGAATTCGCTGCAATGCCGCCGTTATACATAACATAGACTTCCGCTTCTCCGGTCGACGTAGAATTCGCCTGCAGCACGCCAGCAAAAGTTACATAATCATGCATAGCCTTGTCAGCAATCATGACGCCATTTGCGACATCTGCGGCAGTATATTTGTAAGTGCTTTTTAAAATAATATTTTGATTACCAGAAGTAAAAGTATCCGCATTAAGCGCAGCTGTCGCAGTCAGCTGGGCCGAAGCGGCGCCAAATTGGTTAACACCAGTGCGATTCACTATGAGGTCTGCGGCGTCAGCTTCGCTTGGCTTAATGGCGTCTATAATCGCAAATGCCATTAGAGACAGAATGATTCCGAGAGCAACAAAAAACTTCGCTGAAATAATTGAACGGGATGACAGACAGAACCGTTTTTTCATTTTCTCTTGTTTATCTTTTGACTTTTATAGAGATAATTATAGCATAAGCAAGATAATCTTTCAAGTATCTGTTAGAATAGTGGCATGGAGCAGACGTTTTTCTTTTATGATCTCGAAACATCGGGCTTAAGTCCGCGCACAGATCGCATTATGCAGTTTGCTGGCCGGCGCACGACAATAGATTTGGAGCCGATTGGCGAGCCAGTAAACATTCTCGTAAAACTTGCGAATGACACTCTACCAAGCCCGGATGCAATTATGGTCACCGGAATTACGCCGCAAAGCACCCAACTCGACGGTCTTACCGAAGCCGAATTTTGCAAATATGTCACGGAGGAGATTTTTACACCCGGCACAATCGCCTGCGGCTACAACTCGGTTCGTTTTGACGACGAACATATGCGCCATTGTTTCTGGCGAAATTTCTATGATCCTTATGAATGGCAATGGAAAGATGAGCGCAGTCGTTGGGATATGCTCGACGTCGTCCGAATGACACGTGCTTTGCGCCCAGAGGGGATCAACTGGCCAGTCACACCCGAAGGCAAGGCGACGAACCGACTCGAACTAATCACAAAGGAAAATGGTATTTCGCACGAAAATGCCCACGATGCGCTCGCGGATGTAAACGCACTTATTGACGTGACGCGACTGATTCGCGATAAACAGCCGCAATTATATAATTACTTATTTAAAATGCGCAGCAAAAAAGCCGTACAGCAGCTTGTAAATCTCGAAAAACCGACACCGTTCGTTTACTCCTGCGGACAATATTCGAGCGCGCACGAAAAAACATCCGTCGCTTTCCCAATTGCGCCGGCAAAGAACGGCAATGTGTTGGTTTTTGATTTGCGCCAAAACCTTGATGAGTTACTTGGACAAGAAGAGCCGAAATTCTATCCAACCGTAAAGGAATTGAAATATAATCACTGCCCGGCCGTGGCACCACTTGACGTGCTCGAGCAAGGCGATGGCTGGAAAAAGATCGGCCTCGACAAAGAAACTATCGATAAAAACCTGAAGAGTCTGCTTGCTCATCCGGAGTTTATTGAACGGATGCGGAGCGAAAACGAAGAGCGCCCAGAATTTCCACCCGCACCAGATTCCGAGAGCGCGCTCTATGATGGCTTCTTGAATGACCAAGATCGTGTCAAGTGCCGCGCAGTTTCGAGGGCGACGGCTAACGACTTGGCAGATTTTCATCCGGATTTCGACGATCCGCGCTTGCCAGATTTGCTGTTACATTACAAGGCGCGAAACTATGAGAATTCACTTTCCGAGGACGAACATAAGGCATGGGAAAAATATCGCGTCGAGCGTATCAAATCACAAACGAATCATTATATTAAACGCATCCAAGAGTTAGCTGAGACCGGCGCCGATTCTTTCCTACTTGAAGAGCTTCAGCTCTGGTATCAATCACTACTGCCTTACTAATTTCAAGGCATGGAAAAAGGGCCAGCGATGTTGCTGCTGGCCCAGGGGTTGAACCTACATCTTATCTGCTTGCAAGAAAATGGAATTTCCTGTAGCAGACTTTTTTGATTTGCATAAATAATAGACCGACGGCGATGACAAATGCTCCACAAAGGACGGAAGCAACTGCATCTACATAAAGGATGCTTGTGTCGGTGTTTAGGCGAAGAATGTTCGCCAGTAGCTGAACTACACCATCGTAGTTGTATAGCCCAATGACTATAATAGTAGCGACCATGACAGTGACTGTCTGTGCTAAGTTGTCATAGCCATCAAGGCCCCTTTTCTCAAGGAACTTTGGAACTCTATAAAAAGCTCCAGTGATTGCAGCTGCTGCAAATGCGATTAGCAGTGTCAATATAAGCTCCTTTGGAAATGATGGTACAAATCCTGCCTGATAGTAATCATTGATCATTTTAATATCCTCCCTACTTTTTCATATGATTTTTTGCATTTATCTGCAGTTCGAAGCGCGATAATCGTGCGCCGAACTGCAGACAAATGCTTGAGAGAGAATATTAAGATGTAGGTTATTTAGGTACAATGATGCTCAAAAGAACATCATGCCTACATTATAGCACACTTTAGCAAAAAAGTCAATATCTGCTTATGCTTTTACTCTCTTCAGACAACAAAAAAACACCCTCTTTACCAGAGGGCGTTTTTTGATTAATTTAGCTGCTCGCGAAGTGATTGGCCGTAGACTTCTTTATAAAGATTCTCGAGGTCATCTGGAACTTCTGGCTTTGTTGGCTTTTCGATTAGCATAACAATGAATTTCAAAGGCGAGTTAGCTGGAATGCTATTCTGCTCCTGATCGCCATAGCCGAGAACGGACGGAATCGTAATCTCGCGAATACCGCCAATATGCATGCCATCAATACCCTCGAGCCAGCCTTCGATCATACGATCAGAACCATCAAGCGGATTCTTGAGGGAAACCGGATTCGTCGTATCATTAAAGGAAGAGTCAAAAATCTTCTCATCAGAGAGGTAACCGATATAGTATGCAGCATAATCGACGTCGGCTTCCGAGACACTGCCATCCTCGCTATATTTGTTTTCAATCTTGCGACCAGTACCCTTAACGAGGTCGTTCGTCTTAAGCTCACCGACCTCTGCGGCATTGAAGGCTTTGACATTAGATAGATACGGCTTGAAAGTATCGAAGTATTTCTTCGACAATTCATTCGCTTGTTCGTTCAGTTTCAACTGATACTGACTATAGAGATTGCTGAGCTTGGTCTGTTTCTCTTGATCAATTTGCGACTGAGTCTCGGCGTTCTGATAATTCAAAACGATGCTAACATAAAGCGCAAAGGTGCTAAAAAGCATAAATATAGCAATACCGAGAATAATCAGGCGCTGCTTTCCAGTAGTTTTTCTTTCTTCGTTAACGATCATATTACCTCCGTCCACCCGTTACTTTATTGCTTCCAATTGTTTCATTATACCTTGAATTTCGTCTTTTGTCAGAGTCTTATCTGGCGCAGCGAACTCTAGGTGGAAGCTCAAATTCTTAGTCTCGGCACCGTCGGCCTGATAAATCGAGGTCGGGCGGAGCGAGTAAATATAGTCTGCAAGAACCGTGCGAATCGCAGATTCAATCTTGGCATAGCTAGTGTCGACTGGGACTGTCAAAGTGAGGTCACGCGAAACGGATGGATAGTCGCTGAGGCGAAAATCTTTCGTATTAGCAGCGCGTTCTGTCTTAAGTAGGGCGATGAGATTAAGCTCAAAAGCAGCGACGCCGGCTGGGAGCTTGAAGCCACGCGAGATGCGCCCCTGAATTTCGCCGATGCAACCAAGGATTACATCTTCGCCAGCTTTGATTATCGCAGAACGCTTTGGTTCGTAGTAAGTATGGACTGAATCTGCCACAAAAGGCTCAATCGTATATTGAATATTCAGGCTATCGAGAAGGCTCTCGAGGTATTTCTTGGCAATATAGTAATTGCTCTTCCCTGCCTGATCGACGAAGAGGAAGCCGAGTTCATGGCGGCCACGAGGGACATTTTCGTTGTCAGTACCGAGGTCACGCGGATAGACTTGGTTATATTCATAAAGCGCGAAACGGTCGTGGCCAGCACGCAAGTTTCCATAGCTTTTATCGAGAAGGCTCGGAACAATACTCTGGCGGACATATTGCAAATCTGGAGAAATCGAATTTACGATCTTGTAGGCATTGTCTGGATTTTGGCCGACTTTTTGCATGAGGCCACCATGAATAAAGCTATAAGTAAGCACTTCGTTTGCGCCGCGAGCGGAGAGATGATTACGAAGCTGAGTCTTGAGCTCGTAGAGCGGGTTCGGATCGGCAGTCGCATGAAGCGGAAGAACTGGATTGATATTATCGAAGCCAGTAAGACGGCCAACTTCCTCGATGATATCTTCGGCAATATGAATATCCGTGCGCCAGAATGGCACCGTGACATCAATCTTATCACCATCAAGTTTAACTTGGAATTCGACGTTTTCAAGTGTCTTTTTGACGTCTTCAGCAGTAAAGTCCGTACCGAGAAGATTATTAATCTGAGTCAGAGTGAGCGAAACTTCAATCGGCTTCGGCGGAGTAGTCTGCGTATCGAAAAGCGCGAGAGGCTTGAGATATTTACGGACTTTATCGGCGAAGCGAAGAGCAACTGCCTTGGTCTGACCGGCCGGCTGGCCCTTCGTAAAGCGAGTGATCGCCTCAGAGAAAATACCGTGCGCCATCTGTGTCTTGCGAAGATTATAGAGACTGAAGGTTGCGGATTCGAGAATGACACGCTTGGTCTTATCGTCGATTGCAGTCGAGGCTCCACCCATCGCACCGGCGAGAGCAACTGGAACATTATTGCTCGTGATGATAATGTCGTCCGTATTCAGTTCTACAGTCGTGCCATCAAGAAGTTCGAGAGTCTCGCCTTCTTTTGCGGCGCGGACAATAATCTTCGGATGCTTCGTGCCGCCAACTTTCACGAATTTATCATAGTCAAAGGCGTGGAGCGGCTGGCCGAAAGCAAGCATCATCATGTTCGTCGCGTCGACAATCATATTAACTGGACGCATGCCAGAACGAGCAAGCATTGTCGACTCAAAATCCAAATAACGTTTGACGCCGTCTAGATTAGACTCGAAAACGATTGCCGTATAACGAGGGCAAAGTTTCTCATCAATTTCAATATCGAGCTTTACTTTTGGATCATTCTTGAAATTCTGCTCCGGATTAAAGTACCAATCTTCCGTAACATGTTTCTGGCCAAGAATGCCAGCAACTTCACGGCGGAAACCGAGAATACCGAAAGTATCTGGGCGATGCGTGAGCGATTTGTTTTCAATATCAAGAATCTTGTCGTCGAGACCGCCAAAAGTAGCCGAGAGAGTTTTGCCTGGCTTTGCCCAGACTGGATCGAGCTCGACAATACCAGTATGGTCGTCGCCGAAATCCAATTCGTCGGCGCCAGCCATCATGCCATAGCTATCATATTTGCCGAACATCTTGCGCATGCCAATCTTAAATGGCTCGTCGGTGCCAAAAGTCTGTGGAACGATTGCGCCCGGTGCAATCCAAGCCGCAAGCATACCCTCATAAACATTTGGCGCACCGCACATGACCTGAACATAGCCTTTTTCGTCACGCTCGACATCTTTTGCAATGCCACCGTCGTCGACTTTACAAAGAGTAAGATGAGTATCTGGGATTTTCTCACCATATTTTACTTCAACAACATAGATTTTGTCGTATTTGCCAGTTTGGTCGGTCACGCCCTCGACTTCTACGAGGCGAGCGCCAATTAATTTAACGAGCTCTTCGTCGGAAATGCCGTCGAGTTGCAGGCCGCCCTTGAGCCAATTCATTGAAATTAACATGCGAACTCCTTTAAGAAATCAAGTTTTGCGGATTCGAAATTGCGGACATCATTGAGGCCATAGCGAAGCATGACGAGGCGATCGATACCACCGCCCCAAGCGAAGCCTTGATACTTGGTCGGATCAATGCCAGCTTCTTTGAGAACATTTGGATGAATCATGCCGCAACCGAGCATCTCGAGCCAACCGTCACCTTTGCCGCCAAGCGATTTCGGCTTTTCGATGAGAAATTCAAGGCTAGGTTCAGTGAATGGGAAGTAGCCTGGCTGAGTCTTAATATTGAGCTTCTGGCCATAGTACTTCTCGAAGAATTCGCGAAGAATAGCGAGCATATTACCGAGCGTACAATCCTCGGAAACATAGACGCCCTCGCACTGGTAGAAAGTATGCTCGTGCGTGGCATCGACATCTTCGTTGCGATAGACGCGGCCCGGAACGGCGACAGCGATTGCCTTGCCCTCGGCGAGCTTGTGAGCGTTAGCCTTGAGGACACGGTTTTGCATCGTGCTTGTGTGAGCTGGCGGAATAAAGCCCTCTTCGGTGCGGAAGGTATCGTAACCATCACGTGCGGGATGGCCCTTCGCAAAGTTAAGGCTATCAAACATATGATATTCGTCGTCGAGCTGGACGGATTCGGCGATGTCAAAGCCCATGCTCTGATAGATTGCAATGACGCGATCAAGCTCAGTCATAAGTGGGTGCTTGCTGCCAAAGTCTGCTGTCAAAAACTGTGGAAGCTCTCCGTTAATGTCGCAAGGAGCGCTAATGTCTAGCGGCGCGACGTCTTCCTGTTCGGCAGCGGCCTCGGCGGCTGCGATTTCGGCGTTTATTTGCTGTTTTTTAATGTTGAGTTGCTTACCGAAATCTGCACGTTGGTCGGCCGGCAGGTCCTTGATTTTCGCATATTCTGCGTTGAGCTTTTTGAGCTCATTTTTTAGTTCCTGAATAGTGGCCATAATAGATATATTTTAGCACATCTATACCCTGTTGGCGAATCCGATTAGCGGACGACAAAGATGACGACAAGTGCGGCGACAGCGAGAATTACGAGCAAAGCCCAAAACCAGAGCGAGCTACTAGTCTTCTTCATATTGCGAAGATATTCAGAATCCATGACGCCGTCGTAATCTTCCTGCTTGCTCGTGCTCGATGCGCGCTCACGTAAATTCGCATTAATGCGGCGACTTAATTCACTGTTATCTTCGTCTTTTTGGACTAAAACTCCCACTATTACCTCCTAATTACTTAATTAGTATAGCACACCATAGCTAGGTGCATTTTACGGTTTGAGGCGCTTTAGCGTGATATAATACGAATAGCAAGGTACAGCACTGCTGAATAGCGGATCCGAGGCCTTGTTTTTTTGTTTAGCTTGCTCGATGACTCTGTGATAAAAAAAATGAAGCCTTCGCGGTAGGTACATACTGCACCGTGCGATTGCTTCAATACTTTTATGATATTGCTAATCTGGCTATTTGTCAATTTTGATTACTTCCCGCTTTTTCGTGACGAAAATAATCTTATTGATTTGAGGCTGGCGGATTTATGCTAGCAGAATGAAGGTTGGCATATTTGACGGCACAAACAATTATTGGTAAATTAGGTCAAGAGCAAGGTACAGCACCGCTGAATAGCGGGGCCAAGGCCTTGTTTTTTGTTGGCGATTGACTAGCAAAAGTCAATGAGATATAATATATGCATATTCGAGTATTTCTCGCACCCTAGTCGAAAGATTAGGGGAGATTTTTTCTTAAGACAAATACAGCTTTGCGAAGCCATCTTTTATTCTAGCCATGTCCGCTTCGTCGATTTTGCCGAGACGATTATATAATCTAGCAGCACTAAAAACTCTAGCCTGAGCGAGCGAGGCACAGACTTCCTTGCCTTGAAAGACTATGGCTATAGCTATTTTTTATTTTTTCAGCTAATCTCCATGAAATAATGAGACTAAGAGTATTAACTAATAATCAGAAAGCACACGAAGATGAAAATAATACTACACATCGCAGAAACGATAGCCGATAAATGGCGCCCCCTAATGCAGAAATATGATAAATGTATATGCATTGTCACAAAATCTGACGATCTGTGGCATATTGACAGTAAATGTCTATGCGGCAGCATCTCGCAAAAGAGCGATTTAGCCACGGATATAGCAAACTATATCTCGTTATCCGAAGGATACGGATCTGTGCCATACGATGAACTGCCTATCTTTAAGATTGAGATTGTCGAGGAGAATGATAGTAATGCATAGCTAGACGTCGAGCTAGCATCCTCCGAGCCTATCGGGCGGCCAATTATAAAGAATCCCGTTTTTCCCAACTAGCCATTTCTTTAAAACGATCGAATGATTCGCTATCTTTCGACAACTCTATCATTGCCATTAAGACCTGATTTTGGTCAACCTGAGCCGTTGGCTTAATTTTTGATTCTATAAAACTCCCTACGAGACGAGTCAGCGGCTCGCCGATTGCTTTTTTGTAGTTAAAGCCAACGAGCTGGAGTATCGTAATCATTTCTTTTGAAAGAAGCTGCTTGATTTTATTAAGATCTTTTATTTGGTCGTCGGAAATAAAATGAAGTAGAATCGGAAAAATATTCTTCGTAATAAATTCTATATCATCATCCGTGATTTTTTGAGAAGCAAGTTCTTGTTCGTAAATTTGCGCAATCCTCAGTAGCTCCGCTTTATCGTCTAGTAAATCAGTTATTATGCCTTGAAGTTCGCTGTTTTGCTCTTTTAGGTCCTTATTTGTTTTTATGGATTTTATTTTTTCATGAACCAAAGACGCAGTATTATTAATAGCTACTACAGCCAGATCTGCTCCGGCTTTCATGAGCACATCGTTATCACTCATTGCAATTTCTCCTCAATTAGCATATAGCTTGCTTTGCCTCAAATTGTACCATACGTTTAACCCCCTGCAATCGTAAACAGAATTCAGCTATAGTTCACCGACATGACAATTAGCGAGTATACTTTCTGCCACAACCAACAGTTCGCGATAATCGCATATAGCATGGCGAAGACGGCGCCGGCGACGAAGCCATAGAAGTTGCCGAGATAGTATAGAACCGAAACGATTACGAAGCCGAGGATGGCGAGAATAATATCGGAAGCGCGGTATTTGATTTTTGCATATTTTCTTTAAGTCGAGGTGGCGATAGGCTGCCATGGGTCGGCCTCGTCCGACAAAGATTTCTTATCATAATATGCTCATGCTGGAGGCGAAATACAAATATGTAAACAGGAGATACCTTATGGTAAAACCCGAAGAATGTCCATGAGGTGGCCGACTTCCTCGGCGCTACGTTTGAAATTTTCGGTCGAGAAAACATAGAAGCTAGCGACTTTAACGCCGCGGTCGAAGATATGATTAGTGAGAGCTTTGAGATTTTTGAAGCCAGCGTCATGGCCTTACATACTAGTGAGGCCGCGTTCTTTTGCCCAGCGACCGTTGCCGTCAACAATGATTGCGACATGGGTCGGAATCTTGACGGTCTGGCCGTTGATAGTAGTGGTTTTTGGTTCCATATTAGGGGGGGTAATTATACAATAATTTAGGGGATTTTTCTAGGGGTTTATCTGGTTAGCCTTCTTCCCCGCGCGCTTTTTAAAAACATAATGACAGTATGATTACGAGCTTTAAAAATTACGACCAAGTCAAAGTTAATTATTTTGGTGAAGAAAAATATATGGATGTTTTCTGCACCGGCGATGGTAAGTACGAGGGCGATCGTTACAAGAACGTAGAATATGATTTGAATGAGAAGGAATTGGAAGTATTGAACTGGTTCTTAGAGAATGTGAAGATTGAGGATTATCGGCAAGAAATTGTAAACTATTGCAACGATAAATATTCAATGTGGTGTGCGACAAGGAGATTGGGCCGAAGGATGTGGAGGACGAGGTCGATATTCGCCGCATCGCGACCAATGTGACTAAGATTTAGAAATCCAAGCCGGATGAGTTTGGGCACGAATTTGTCTATCCGGAGATTTCGTTTTACGGCGATTGCGAATGCGACGAAGAGCACGGAATCTGCATCGGTTTTCGCGACAAAAAGTTTCTAGGGATTGGCGGACAGGACTGGACGCTGTAGTATTTGCAGTTCGCCATAAATAGTTTGCTTTTATGACTTCCTTTTTCTTTTTAGAAGCTTAGTGGCAATATAGCAAAATTCTTTTGTCCTTCTAAAACACAGATAATAGATAGCATTTGGCACAATTAAGCAAATGGATAGCCTTATAATTGCGTCGACTAATAGGTTATTAAGCCTTATCATAAACAGTCCGGATAGCAACATACATATTAAACCCATTAATACTGAATAGCTAATTAGTGTCTTGAAATACTTTGATACTTTCTCCTTAAAACCATATTTATAAAGTATATATGGCTCAACCCAAACGCATACAAACAGTGAACTCAATAATGTCCCGAGGAATACACCGAAGACGCCATACACTTGCGCGAGTATAATTGATAAAATAATATTCATCATCGATTCAATAATCGCCTTCCATTTATCCTTCACGAATAGCCCTTTTGCTTCCCTGAAGGTAAGGGCGCTTTTTCTTATTCCCGTAACGTACATATTGAGAAACAAAATCATAACAACACCGTCACTAAACAAAAAGCTCTCTCCGAGCCATATCTTTATGAGAGGATTAACGAGAAAAAGAAAACAAATCGAAAATAGAGAATAAACCCAAAAATTAACGAGAAAGATACTCTTAAATATTTTCTTTTGCTCTTCTATCGACTCGATTGCGCATAAATTCCCTACGCTGGCCATCATCGAAGTAAATATTTGCGATAGAATAGTATGAACGCCATTAATGATAAGAAGGTAATTAGAATATAGACCAACAGCTACTAAGCTCACAAAACTTGATATGACGATATTATCCGTCGAATTAACAACTACTCCGCCAATTTTATGCATTAGCATAGCTTTTGTATTACTAGAGATCTCTTTTCTCGTTTCTTCCTTGAGCGAAAAACTGTTTTTTTCTTTTAGGAACGGGTATAGTTTATCCGCTTTCTTAGAGAGCATATAGTTTTCTAATACCGTAAAGATTACCTGTAATACAAGGAATAAACTATAATTTTTTGTCAAAATCAAAATAATACTCTGAACAACGCACATAGCCGAATAGAATAGATAACGATACACTGTCGCTATATATCGTTTCTGATCAGCAATTATTAGATTTCGTTTATAGGACATTAGATATGAAACAACTGTATTCAACAGAAAAAGGAGGTATAAATAATAAATATTATACACACCACTATAGTTGTTCGCTAAATGCGGAATTACCGGCATAATCGCAACTCCAAGTACAGCTATTGCGATACTTATTACGGTATATATTTTTTTAAATAGTCTCATTATGGCGGCAACTTTCTTCGTATCCCCAACCGCTAATGGCTTATAAAGACTATATATAATCGCTTCTCCTACTCCAAGCTCGGCTAGCGATAGTACGGCGACTACATTAGTAAGGAGTCCATTAAGTCCTAGACATTCATCGCCTAGTGTTCTTACGAAAAAGAATCTTGCCAAAAAACTCATCAAAAAGCCTACGCCTTGCGACAATAGACTAATATACAGGTTTTTGATGCTATTCTTCGTCCTCGTCATTGCAATCTCTTCCTTCTATAAATTGGGCCGTATATTATCTTGGAGATAAAGAATAGCTTTCTATATCTTTTTTTGAGGACGAGCGACGCATTATGTTTATCTATTCTCGATCGTATAGCCTCTACTATCGCCTTCCAGTCATAACTTTCTTCCTCTAGTATAGGAAATGAACTGTTTTCCATGTTTAATCGTTCTTCATTTTTGCCGTATATGAATAGTTTAATAATATTGTTACTAAGCTCTACCAGGAATCTCGCAAGAATAAGCGTGCTGTATCTTTTTTCGCAATTCGCTTTCACGAACGGAATAACGATTTTATAGACCTCATTTATATTATCTATTTTTGTCTTTGATACGGTCGGACAAATATCCCTACTTACGCCTTCATCATTAGTTGCATAACAATATATATGTTCGTCTAGAAAAAGAGCCTTTTTTATATTTTCAAACACAGATATGTTGAAGAGCAAATCTTCGCCATATATTATATTTTCATTAAATGCGTTCTTTATTCGATCTCGTTTTATTACTTCGCCCCATACGGTATTTAACAGGTAGCTCTTAGCTATCGTTTTAGCCGCCATCGGCTTGAAGTCATTTTCTCCTATTGTTTTTCCTTTTTTTATTTCTGCCGGAAAAGTCATTTTTGATCGAGTTCCATCAACGGCTACTCTGTAATAATTGTATTTTATGTAGTCGAGATTGTCACCCTGTTTAATGCAGGATAATACTTTCCTAATGGCACCTTCTGCGAAGTAGTCGTCCGAATCGATAAAAGTCACATACTTCCCTCTTGACTCTTTTATCCCACGGTTTCTAGCGCCGCTAACACCCTTATTGCCTGTATTGATAAGGCGTATCCTAGAGTCCTTTTGCGCCATCGTTTCAACGATATTCGCCGTAAGATCTTTCGAACCATCGTTTATGACTATTATTTCTACCTCACCCGTATGATTATCATCGCAGATAGACGATATGCATTTTCTTATGCTCTTTTCGGCATTATACGCAGGAACGATGACCGATAATACTACCCGGCTCATATATTAGGCTCCTTCTGTTTAGGTAATAGATAATCGGCATAGAAACATAAGAACATTATTATATATGGAGCAACATAGTAGGAGTATATTTCGGTTATCATCATTATGTTAAGAGCAAATAGTGACGACGCTAGGAGAATACTATTCTTGTTCCTTTTCGCCTTATCGCAACCTTTATAACATATATACATTAGATAGTAGAATGCCAAAAAGGCCATTATTCCCCCATCGTGGAATAACTGAATTGTTTGATTATGAGCTTGTCGCAAAGCTACTACATCTCCTCGCCCTTTATAGACGATAGCTGGAACGAAGTTCCCATTATTATTAATACCATAGCCTATTAAAGGCCGTTCTTTAACTATTTTTATAGCGGAATCCCATAACTCGGTTCTTCCGCTAAAAGAAGATGTTTTTCCGAACAGACTAGTTATCGACGAAGAGAAGAAATCGCCAATTCTAAACGAGACAATGAGAGAAGATATTATGATGCTTATAATAAACAGAGCTGTTCCTATTTTTTTAATTCCTAGAATCCTCCTTGTCGCTAATATATAAGTTATTATCATAATCGCTATTCCCACATAAGCTGTGCTTACCGAGTTAATAATAATACTCACAAATGATAATATGAGGGTTCCATAATAGATCTTTCTCTTCTTATTATTGATAAGCATAAAAGCCGATATAGTTATAGCCGGAAATGCATAATCGGTAATCCTTGTTCTTATCCCTAAGAAATTCAAACCGCTATATCCAAGCAATCCATTTGGATGCATGACTTCTAGAATCAAGTTCATTAGCAGCAGCAAGCATATTACTGTCAGCAGTTTGTTCAAAAATGCATTTTTACTATTTTTTACCCCAATGCCAACAATCATTGATAGTAGTACCGTAGTTATCGACAAGTAACCCCATGTTAAGTAGTCTCCGGAATAGCAAATTGTAGGCATCAAAAGCGTGAGCCTATAAATAATGACAGCCATCGTAAGCTTGGAGAGCCTAATTCTATGCTTTATATGATGCATAATAATAAATGCAAAAGATATAATTAGTAACACTAGATACGCAGCGTGGATGACTGGTATTTTATAGAAGATAGTAGGTTCAAAAAGAGAAAGGATTAATACGATCGACCCTTTTCTATCAAAAATACCGCTATCTTTCTTGTTGCTCATAGCCTGCCTTTATCGTTACGAATATAATATTCTTCCATGTTCTTAGCTAGCTCGCAGATATCATACTTTTTATTTATTGATCCTCTTTTTCTGTCATAATTTCGATCGATAGATAGTATCTTCTTGGACCATATTTCAGCATCAAACCCATCTATAAAACTCGCTAAGTTGGTAATTTTAACTTCTTTAGATATGTTACTAGAAAAGAAAGATTTTAAGCCGTTCGCTTGCGCCTCGACGCATGCAACCGGAAAACCTTCAAAGAGGGATGGGAGAATAAATACATCCATAGCCGAATAGTAATCCTCTACATTAAGTCGATTTCCCGCGAATATTATTTTATCGTCTACGCCTTCTTCTAATGCTTTTTGCATTATTCTTTTCTTTTGCGAACCATCTCCAATTAGAAGAAATTTTATATTGGGCTCTTTATTCGACATATTCTTTAGTATCTCAATAATAAATTCATGGTTTTTTTCGATAGTAAACCTGCCAACGTGGCCAACTACCATCTCATTCTTTATGTTGTTCTGTTTTCTTATTGTCAGCCTTTTTTTCTCGTCGTAACTAAAACGATTAAAATCAATTGCATTTGGAACAACAGTATAGTTGCTATCGCCAAACAAAAATTTTCCAGCTTCATCGGAACAAGCGAATAATATGTTTGCATTCTTTTTAAACCCTTTGAAAAGAATGGATTTAATTCTACCTTTTATAGATTTCGGCGTGGCTGTACCGTGGCTATGTGCAATTCGACATTTTATCCCTTCTTTCTTTGCAATTGATAAATACAAGAATCCTATACTAGCCAAGTGGCCGTGCAATATCGAATAATCCTTATGTTTCCTAAAAAAACACTTTAAGTTTTTGATATATTTCATGATGTTTTTATCATCAAGCAGCGAAAAATGATAAACTTTGCCACCCATTTTTTCAATCTCATCCTCGAAACAGCCTCTGCGCATATGATGAACAATAAAATCGAACTGTACTTTTTCTCTATCAATATTTCTGTAGATATTCATCAAAAAATTCTCAATACCGCCTTGGTTTAATTCAGATACTACTTGTAATACACGTACGGCTGCCATTATTTCTTCTTCACATTCATTAGTATTCTCTGGATTTTTTCCTGACCAATTTTTTCCTTAACTAGATCCTTAGTCCTTCTTTTGATTTCGGATTTGATATCTTTCGGCCGGGATTCTTTATAGAATGAGTGAATAACACCAGCATCCTTACTCATCTCAGTAAATACTTCAAACACTACTGGTTTTTCGCTATTAATGAAAGCACCGAGATTTTTGTCGAACGATTTTTTATCATGCGCACTTAGATAATCTATCCCGCAGTCTTTAACCCATCCCTCTGCGATATTGTTATGTCTTGCAGTTGTGTGCTTGTCATTGTTCTGTTGAATTTTATTATAATAAAATTCAGAACCGCCGTGATTGTTTATTAAGAGAATGTGGGTATTGTTGCAAAGCGAATTAATTCGCAGAGCATTCATATCATAAAAGAATGCTAAGTCACCAATAATCAAGAAACTCTCCTTTTTCGGATTAGCGACCGATTGACCAATGAATGACGACAAGCAGCCATCTATGCCGTGAGTACCTATATTCGCATATACCTCAGTCGATTCTGGGATTAAAAAGAAATTAGCAATACGAATGCTGTCATTAATACTTAGGTGCAACAATGATTTCTCTGGAATATTTGTCACTAAACGTCCTATCGCATATGCATGGGAAAAATCAAAGGATGGCAGTTTTATTGAATCATGATATTTTTTAAATTCACCATAATACTTCTTATTATTTGCATTAGTCTGATTTGATGTTATGTTTTCAAAAAACTCTAAGGGGGTACATTCAAAAATTGTCGTCAGAGACTTATACATATCTACGACTCGTCCATCTGGCTCTATCGCCCAATGCTCGAACTTTCCGCTATTATTTTTGAGTTGTTCCTTAATGGACGAAAATACTTGACCGCCAAGCGAAATCACGAGATCAGGCATTAGTTTATTTAATACTTTTTCAGACACACAGTTCGAATCCATACATACCGTAGTATTTATCATTTCGGGAATATTTATATTAGATGTATAATCGCCTACGATGACACTATTATAGATTTCGAAAAATTTTCTTATTCCTTCTTTTAATTCGTCTGTTACACAATATTGCTGACCACATACAACTAGAATCTTCTTATACTTTTCAATTTGTTTTTTCTTTTCCTCGAATTTTATGTCGTTCAGTTTAATTCTATTAATTACTCGTGTTTCAGGCAATTTTTTTACTATAAACGATCTATTATAAGTATTAGTAGGAATATTTATATGAACTGGTCCTTTTTTCCCATTATGGTTTAATTCGAGCAATGCCTCATTTATTAGCCTCTGACAATAGACCTCGTCATTTTTATCATTTATTATCGGTAAGTTAACCGACTTTCTTACATGTCTGTCATACATGCCAACTTGGTCAATCAATTGATCTTCCCATTGCCCAACCATTCTTTGATCCCTATCACTAGTTAAGATAACGAGCGGTACATCTTGATAAAACGCTTCTGCAACTGGCGGCCAATAATTGCACGTTGCTGTAGACGAAGTACATGACAATACTACTGGCTTATTTTTTTCCTGAGCTAGCCCTAGCGCAAAATATCCAGCGCTTCTTTCATCAACTACTGAATAACAGTTGAAAAATGGATCCTCCTCAACACTGTGAACAAATGGGACATTTCTTGAGCCCGCAGATAAGACGCAGTCCGTAATGCCATATTCTTTCAATAGCGCTATTACATACTGATAACTTTTTACTTCCGTATACATATCATCCTTTCTAGAATTACGCTTTCTCTTTTATCCAGCCGATTGATTTGTTTCTCATTGCCAATAACTTCGTATTCACTAGCTGATAGTTTATTTGAGCTAATTCGTCATTATTATCCGCAATTCTTTCTTTCAAACTAAGGCAACTGAGAAAACTACTTAATCTCGTACTATATTTATCCGGTAATACAATCGCAAAGTCTGTATTTAGATTTACAGAGAATGCGGTAGCGTGAAATGAGTCGGATATGACTAATTTCGCATTATCTATGAGCGCAATAAAATCTTCGATACTTGGACTACAGTACACTTTGCCCTTTTTATATTTTTCATGTAATTGATAGCTTATGTATTTTACTTTCAGGCCATTTTTCTTTGCGACCTTTTGCGCATATTCATCGATCTTATTGTTCCTATTGAGGTTGTATACAAGAATGTATTTTTCATTTTTGAACTTATTTGACGACAATTCTCGCCACTCATCACCACTCAAAAGAAGCGTAGGATCTACTACGTTAGTACTCTTAATACCTAACTCTTTCAAAATATCCACTGCCGATGATTCGCGCACAGAAATTGATTCGTATTTTTCTAGGAGCTTCTTCGTTTGCTTAATTTCGTTTTTATCAAGTTTATTCTTTCCAAATGATGCTGCATAAGTAATACATTTTGCGTTTTTAGGAGCAAAATCTAGGAACATAGCCTTGTCGATGCCATCATTCCAGCCACTATTCCATACTTGATCGCTACCAGTACAATAAATATCCGCCTTTAGATTGGCCGCTTTTATTTCTTCATTTGTGCGATATGTTTTACTGGTTTCATTTAGGTACTTTTTCCTGAATTTCTTAAACGTCCTGAAGCGCTTAATATATGATGGAAAAATAATGATTCTTGCCGCGGTTCTCCATAGCAATGATTTTCCGAATTTTTCACTTTTGTGCTTAATATTTTTAAGCATGCCAAGCTTAGTCATTCTCTCTGGAGTATATTTTATTATTTCACATTCATAGCCGAGCTTTTCGAAAGTTTTTTGGGTGGCATATGCCTGAAGAACCGATCCGTAATTTGGGACGTCTTGTAATGTAATTAGTTCTACTTTTTTCATTACTGCCCCCTCAGCATTTTTGCATATACTATTTTACGTAGATGGCTCGGCATTAAGCAGACGGCGCTGTGCGGAACTACACTAATATAATATTCCTTACGCGAGAAGTAGCCGGTTTTCAATAATTCCTTTTTGAACGATTGGATGGAACGCATATACTTAATGCCGCCGCGGCGCTTGTACAAATCTTTGCTAACTTTTACGTAACTCAAATACTCATTGATGTTTTTGCATTTTGCGCCAGTTTTAATCATACGCACCCATAGATCATAGTCTTCAACATAACGATAATCGCGATAATTGCCGGCCTTTATAACGGCAGACTTCCTATACATCACTGCGCTATGTGAAAATGGATTGCGCTTCTTGGTATACTTTTTAATTTCTTCGTCAGATTCCGGAAGCTTCTTGTATAGAAACGATTCTTTATTAGTAATATCATCAACAAATTCAATATGATTCGTCCCGATAATATCTAATTCTAGATCTTTCATGAATTCTGCAAGTTGCTTCTCGCAGCGGTCTTTTGCTGAAATATCGTCAGAATCAAAACGCGCAATTAATTCATTTTTACAATGATTAATGCCCGCGTTTAATGCTAGGCCGAGACCAAGATTATAATCTAGTTTTACTTCTTTTATAATTCCAGGGTAAGCTTCGTCGCATTTATTAATTACGTCGTAAAGTTCGTTAGTTAATGGTCCGTCTTCGACAAGAATAAATTCATCGCATAGCACCGTCTGATACAGAACGCTAGCTATGCTCGCCAACAAACATTCTGGTTTTTCGTTTTTATACACCGACATCAACGCCGAATACTTCGAATATTTCTCACCCGTCATATTACTTACTCCCCTCTCGAATAATGACGGTCCGAATCGTTCGAGCAATAATCTTTAGATCTACAGCAATACTGGCATGCTCGGCATACCAATACTCAAGCCCTAGACGCTTGTCGTAGCTAAGTTTACTGCGACCGTTTGCAGCCCACCAACCGGTAATGCCTGGACGGACAGCTTCATAACGATCGTGGTCGCCGTCATGTTCATCGAGTTCGCCTTCCATGAGCGGGCGTGGGCCGATTAGACTCATGTCACCTTTTAGCACATTCCAAAATTGCGGAAATTCGTCGAGGCTAGTATTGCGTAAAAATGCGCCCATCTTCGTTATGCGCGGATCGTTATCTAGTTTGCGATATTTTTCCCACTGTTCACGGAGTTTCGGATCAGAATTAAGCGTCTGCTCCAGTAAAGCCTCGGCGGATTTACCGTCCTTGGTCACGACCATAGAACGGAATTTGAGGAATTTAAACTTCCTGCCCCCCCTACCGACGCGAATAGTACGGTAAAAAATCGGCGCAAAATCACCAGTAACCATGTTGCCGATTTTCACAAACGGAATCAAAGCAATCACACCAACGCATCCAACCAGCGCAAACACAATGTCGAAGCTGCGTTTTACGAAGCGGTAGCAAAAATTGCGGAAGCTAGCGATGGCTCCGATTTTGGCGGCGGCGAGTGGTTCTGTATTCTCTATGGATTTGGCGTTTACTCTCATATTTTTTGCCTTTTCGTACAAAAAACGACCTGATCTTCCGGTATCGGGTCGCCTATGTACCTCCCACCCATAGGATTTATGTTTCTACTCTAGCATTTTTCTCTGTTTTCGTCAATAGTTTTGAACGATTTTCCAGCGTTTGTCAAAATGTGCATTTTCTCTCGCCTCAATCTACCACAAGCGCAAAGGTATGCTATAATAATCCCATATACATTAAAAGGAGGTGCGATGGCAACAACCAAAGCCAAGTCGACCAAGAAGCCTGCGGCAAAGAAAACTACCGCTAGGAAGACCGCTTCGAAGTCGAAAACTACAGTCAAGACTGTCAAAGCTACCGCTAAGGTAACCGCAGTCAAATCAGAAAAGGTGGGCAGCAACAAAACCAAAATCGTCTCCGAGAAAGCCACGACTGGTAAGAAATGCAATCCAGTCAAGGAATTCTTTGCTCGTAAGGGCGACCCAAACGAAAACATCCTAACAATCTTTAAAGATACCAAGATTATCGGTGCAATCATCGGCGAGATCATCGGTACCGCGCTTGTTACTGGCGTTGCTTTGACGCTCGGTCTATTCAATCCGCTCTACCTCATCTTCGCTTACACCGGTATTACGGCTGCGGTGTTCGCTCTTTCTGGCGCACATCTCAACCCAACCATCACCGCTGGTATGATGGCAAGTCGCCGCGTTTCTGCAATTCGCGGTATTCTCTACATCATCTCGCAGCTTATCGGTGCATGGATTGGCTTCATGATTGTCAACTGGTTCTATCAGGCAGGCGTTGCAAGCGGCAATATCGATGCAGCTTCGACCATGCTTCCAACCTTGACAGCAGCAGATGGCGTTCAAGCAAACACGGAGGGCTATAGCTTCTTCTGGACTATTACGATGCTCGAATTCGTTGGCGCAATGATTATTTCATTCTTCTTTGCGCGCGCACTTGAATTCAAGCGTGGCGCATTCACTTTCGGCGCAATCGTCGGTAGTGGCGTATTTCTCGCTATGCTTTTCGCAGTCGTAACCTGCAGCAACTTCCTCGGTATTCAGGATAATGTCTTTATCATGAATCCAGCAAGTGCATTCATGTACGGTCTACTTCCTGCTAGCGCGGATGGTTTCGACGCATTAATGAGCCAGCTCATGCCAATGCTCGTCACCTACGTAATCTTCCCTGTATTTGGTGGCGTTCTCGGTTTCTATATTTCCGATTTCGCAAACAAGTTGCAGCACAAAGAGCTCAAAGCTTAAATAACAAGAGAAAAAGTCGTACCTATGGTGCGACTTTTTTTGTTGGCGAAAGCGAAGTAACACTATATAATATATACATAAGCATCAAAGAGAGGTGATGAAAAACACAAAACGCATAAACCATAAAAAGCGATTATTGCTTGGAGTACTCGCATTAGGTATTTTTGTGGTTATCGGTGGCGTAATTGCAGTTAGTCATGATAGCTCTATCTTTGATGGCCTCTTTCATCTGAAATCTGGAGAAACCACGTTCACTGATATTGTTCCGCCAGACGACTGGAAGCGTTGCGACGAAGCGCCAAAAGAGGTTGTTACGTCAAATAGTTCTACTTTTGATATCAAAGTGCGCATGAAATACGACGAGTACTGGCTTGCGCAAGACGGTATAAATTATCTCCCCGTTGAACAAAACGGACAGCGCCTAACGACTATTAATCTACAGAATCAAAACGATTGGGAAGACGGACACGATGGCTGGATTTATTGGAAAGGAACGGTTGCGCCGGGTTCGTCTACACGCTCCTTGCTCAAATCCGTCACTTACAACTGTGATAGTGGCACTATCGTAGAAACGATTTGTCATGATACACCGACTGGACAAGTTTGCGAACAGCCTGAAGATCCTTACGAAGGTGGCGATTATCATGTTTTCGTGACCGTCCAGACAACCGAAGAAAATGGCCAATTCCCAGACGATACTTATTTTGATGTTTCCATAAACCCAAATGGCGGCGAGTATAACGGCAGCACATCGACTTATGTTGGACGCGTGCCGCGAGGTACTACGATAGATTTATCAAATACGTCATACATTAATCATGAATTAATTGATTGGACATTAAACAGTGATACGAGTTACACAGGTTCAGTAATAGTTGCTAACGAAGATATCTCACTAGTCGCAAACTGGGACAGCGGCATTACTTGGAATGTTACAGTCGATCCAAATGGCGGCACTTATGATGGCAGTACTTCGCAGAGTACCTACCAAGTATCCGACGGCCAGAGTTTCACAGCCGATGAGCCAACGCGCGAAGACTATGCCTTCGAAGGATGGGAATTGGCCGACGGAACGCCGATTACAAGTCCATTTACTGTCACAAGTGATGTTACGATTCGCGCAACTTGGGCGCCAGCTGTCGCAAGAATCGAGCGCACCGGAACACTCTACTCATCGATTACAAAAGCAGATATCGCGGCACAGACCGACGATACGATAACGCTTCTTGTTAATACGACAGAAGATGCGACAATAACAAAAACCGTCACGCTCGATTTGAACGAAAAAACCGTCACTGGTTCAATTACAAACAATGGCAGTCTCACACTCGTCAATGGTGAGGTTAATAATGCAAATGGCGCAGCCGTAACTAACAATGCCACTTTCACGATGGGGATAAACGATTATAATCCTGACGGAACGGCGCATATCGATAACAATTATGTTCGTCTAATCGGCTCAACAGTCGGCATTGACCAGAATGGCACCTATAATTTCTACGACGGCTTCCTTGAAGGCGACATTGGCCTTGATGGACCTTATCACGATGCGCCATCATATCGTAAAGTCGATGACGGATCAATTGTTCATTACTTCCCGTTCGTTGATCACATTGGGAACACCGAGCGTCAGCATGTCGAACTCGCAAACGCAGATCTCGCCGTGTCCAAGACTTCGGTTGGTGGCGACATTTATTACTACAACTTACAAGACAATATTAACACTTCGGCAGCGACAGGATATCAGATTTATGTCGTTCGCGATTTCCCTGCATCGTATCCAATCACTTCGAAGGATGGCACGGATGTAGATATTGACTTAGTAGGCTATACTATCAGTTCTGGCGAGAATATTACCATTAATGGTAATTTGACCATTTCTGATAGCGGCAAAGAAGAAGACCCAGCAATCAAAGGCAAGATTACGGTCCGCCAAGGCATCAGTGTTACTCAGAATGGCGTCCTGAACATTGACGGCACAGAAATACAGGAAATTACAAGTAATACCTTGATTACAAATGTCGGCGATGTAAATCTAACAAACGGTTCGAAGCTGTCGTCTATCGATGGCACCGTAATGGAGATAGACGATAATACGGCAATGATCGATATGGATAGCACTTCTATTATTACATCCAGTTCTTCGAGTAATCCAACGATACTTAATACAAAGACTACTCCACTCGAAATACCTTCTGGCATTATCGAATCGACAGGCAATTATGCGATTAGAAACAACAGTAGCAGTCAGACTGTGACGATAAATGGTGGCGAGGCGCGCGCAACCGGCACGGCATCAGCGGCAATTTATGGTGGTACTACAAATATTACGAGCGGTACGATTATGGTCAACACTTCCAGCACCGCAGCCGCAATTAACGGAAGCGGCAGCATGAGCGGCGGCACTATTAACGTCACTACTTCAGACGGAGACGGTTATGGCGTGCGCCGAGGAGAATGCGACACATTTACAGTTAGCGGCGGCACTATTACGGTCAATGCTAACGACGAAGCATACGGCCTTCGCTGCCGAACCACAACCATCACCGGTGGAACAATCAATGCGAACAGCGAGACGGATTATGGTATCGGCATATATGGCACTTATACAACTATTACTGGCGGAGCAATCAATGCTTTTAGCGATGCCAGCCTCGTTGAAGCAGTCTGGGTTGATAATGTTACTTTCGGTGGCACAGCGTCGATTTATGCAAAAAATCAAAATTCGAATCGAAATGTTTACGGCATAGAAGCTGTTGGGACACTTGAGATTAGTGGCGGTAAAATCGTAGCAGAAACAGAAAGCGGAAATGCTTACGGCATGTATAATACACATACAACTCAAGTTACGGATGTCAATGTCTCAGCTAGCTCGACGAATGGCGATGGTTACGGCATTCGCATCAATGGCGGCAATAATTATATTACTGGAGGCACCGTTCGCGGTAGCAGTTATGGCATAAGCGCCGAAAGCAACACTGATTCAATCCGAATTGGTACGGATGACGCATCGCTTAGTACTACCTCTCCAGATATTGCGGGCGGCACATATGGTCTTTATGGCGAGCCGGTATTTAGTTTCTTTGATGGTGTTCTGCGTGGCAATACGGCATCGTATAATACCGGCGTAATTGCAGCAATTACCGATGGGGCATCTTTCCATACGGAGTCATCGGCGGACTATAGCTACAACACTTGGCTAGAAGCAGGGCAGAATTATCTCTCCGTAAATGGTGTCGAGTATAATTCCCTAACAAGTGCTTATGCCGCAGCTGCGGACGGCGATACGGTCATGGTGACAAAAGATATTTCAGTCGTTGCTGCTCTACCAACAAATCCATCCGGGAAAACTATCCACTTCGACTTAAATGGGCATGATTTGATTTATTCGGATAGTCTGCCAAATGACGGTACAATGGAGATTCTCGATAGCGGCACGGGCGGAAGCTTAACTGTAAATAATAGCGTTCCGACTGTTATTAATAACGGTACTCTTACTGTATCTTCTGGCGAGATCGTCTCGACCAGTAATCGCACGATTCAAAATAGTAATAATGCTACCCTAACAGTTAGTGGTGGCGAAATCAAGGCGATTAATTCTGCAACGGATGCGGTTTACCTAGGCACCACGACAATGACAGGCGGCACAATCACGGTCAATACTAATAGTACCGCGACGGCAATTAATGGTAGCGGAGCTATGAGTGGCGGTACTATCAACGTTACGACCACAAATGGAGACGGTTATGGTGTGCGTCGAGGAGAATGTAATACATTTGATTTCAGTGGCGGTACAATCACCGTAAATGCGAATGATGAGAGCTATGGTATTTATTGTCGAACAACGACGATGACCAGTGGCACAATTAATTCACATAGTGAATCTGATTATAGCTATGGCATCTACGGTACATATTCAACAATTTCCGCTGGTATTATTAATTCTACGAGCGATGACGACAATTCCTATGGAGTTGCTACGGATAAAATAACATTCAGCGGCACAGCAGAAGTTCACGCAAAGAGTCTAAGCGGCAGCCATCCAGTTTACGGCCTGATGGGCGACGAAGACACTGTTAGCGTAAGTGGCGGCACTATTACTGCAGAAGCGAAGAATGGTATCGGCTACGGCGTCCAAAACAACAATAAAGTCGAAATCACTAATGGCTCAATCAGTGGCACCTCTGATGGCGGCACGGGTTATGGTGTATATATAACCTATCGCGAAACTGACTGTTTTATTACGGGCGGCACCGTCTACGGTAGCAATATCGGTATTTTCACCAACAGCAGTAGCAATTCAAAGATTCGAATCGGCACTAACGACACGACACTTAGTATCGCTTCTCCAGACATCGCGGGCGAAGATTACGCGCTGAGTGGCAATGCCTTCTACTTCTATGACGGCGTATTGCGTGGCAATACCGACGCTTACGAAGCAGGCGTAATCAAAGCGATTCCGGACGGCACAACGTATCACGATGAATCATCAGCAAGCTACAGCCACAACGTCTGGCTCGAAGCAGGCCAAGATTACCTGTCGGTAAATGGTACGACATATAACTCCCTCACCGGAGCATACAATGCAATCTCTGGCGAAGGCACTATTCAAGTCATTCGCGATGCAACAATTGTCGCTGACCTACCAACAAACCCGAGCGGCAAAATCGTACACTTTGATTTGAATGGTCACAATCTTGCCTACTCCTCTACTATGAAAAATGATGGGACGCTTGAAATCTTAGACAGTAGTCAAGGACAAAGTGGAACCTTAACGACGACCAATAATAACCCGGTCATTTTGAATAATAATAGTCTGACTATTTCTTCGGGCAAAGTCACAAACAATAAAAACTTTATAATCCAAAATGATAATGACAATGGCACAACAACAATCGCGACCGATGGCGTTGTTGAAGGTACTGGAACCGCAGAGATTGCGATAGCAGGTGGCACTACTAAAATGTCAGGCGGCACAATCACGATGAATACTTCTGATACAGCGACCGCAATTGGCGGTAGCGGTAGCATGACCGGCGGCACAATTAATATTACGACTTCAGACGGGCGTGGTTTTGGTGTTCGCTATGAGCTCTATTCCTCGACACTCGATTGTTCTTCCTTCTCATTCGAAGGCGGCACAATCAACGTGAATGCTAACGACGATAGCTTCGGTATTAAATGTAGAAACACATATCTGAGAGGCGGCACAGTGATTTCGGCCAGCCAGACCGGCGACACTTACGGTATTGGTGGCGCGCATTCATATTTGACTAGCGGAAGCGTCACTGCAACTGGCAAGAACGGTTACACTTATGGCGTCTTTACTGATTCTGTCAGTATGAGCGGCGCAACGACACAGGTCCACGCAGTAAATAATACTAGTAATCATAGAGTGTACGGCCTGACGGGCGATGAAGGCAATATTTCAATTAGTGGCGGTACCGTCGTAGCTGAGTCGAATATAGGAACGGCATACGGAGTCGAAAACAGAGAGTCTATTACGATGACTGGTGGAGATATTACGGCAGCTTCAACTACTGGTGCGGGCTATGGCGTATACAGCGACCGCGGGGTTAACACTATTACTGACGGGACGATTTACGGAAGTTCTTATGGCGTGTATGCTGGCACTTATCTTTCCGCAGAAGCGAAGTTTACGATTGGCGCTAACGATGATTCGGTTAGTACAGTTTCACCAGATATTTCCGGTGATCTCTATGCGCTTGGCGGCCATAATTTCTACTTCTATGACGGTGTCCTGCGAGGCGACACAAATGCCTACGAAGACGGCGTCATAAAGAACATTCCAGATAATTACACGATGTATATCACTAGCGGTTCTGCCCATGGTAAAACCTTCAGCGATGTCCGTTACCTCATCGCGGAATACGATGTGGCAGAGATAAATGGAGTGCGCTACAAGTCGTTGCCAGCAGCAATCGATGCCGCTAATGCCGGCGATACAATTACTTTGATTGATGATGCACTATTATTTAGTCCGCTCGAAATATCGAGCAGCAAAGACTTTACGCTTGAGACTGATGGCAATGATATTATTGCGGGCAACCCAATTACTAATAACGGCGACGTGAAAATCATTAACTCGAATAGTTCCGTCAATCCAAGTATCTCTTATGCACCAGCTGGATACTTCATTCGCAATAATAGTGGCGCAAGCCTCGAAATCGAGAACATTCCTCTCGCATCCGATCAAGTGATTAAAAACGATGGAGCGCTAACATTGAAGAATGTCGCGATTACCGCGACCGATACGGCGATTCGCACGACAGGCGACCTTACGATTTCAAATGGCTCCACGATTACGAGCGATGATTATGGCGTCTACTCAGGCGGTAATGCTAATACGATTAACATTGCATCCACATCGATTACCGCACCACACGCATACTATCAGGCGGGAGCCTACGATTCAACAATCGCAAACAGCACGATTGATGGAAGAGTTACGAATAACAGCGGTAAGCTTACCTTCAATGGAGGTACAGTCGAACGCTCGGGCGTAAACGTACGCGACTTCGTTTCAAACACCGGTAGCGCTGATACGACTTTCAATGGTACAACTCTTACTTTCACGCACACCGATTTGACCTGCTATGCCTGCTCGAGAACGACTATTATGTTTAACAACACCGGCAAACTCAGCTTCACGAATAACGCTACGGCAACTGAGACATTCTCTACGGGCAACACGGATACGAACTACCTAATTAAGCAGACGAGTGGCGAACTAAACATTACAGATTCAAGCCTAACGTCCAGCTTCGACAGCTCAATCACGACCCATAATGATCACCAAGGTTTGATAATCGATGCCGGCACGGCAAATATTGCGAATGGCACAATCAGCGTGAACGGTGGCCAAGTGTACGGCATAAATAATGACGATGCAACAATCTCAATCACTGGCCAGTCAGCAATTAACGCAGTTGGCGATTGGAATACGGCCTATGGTATCTATATTAATACTGGAGAAGTAACAATGGGCGTTCCAGAAGATCCAAATTCACAAGATTATGGCAAGGCGACGGCGGATGTCTCGACAACCGATCCGAGTATTAGGGGCATCTCGACGAACACCGGTATTGGCATAAAAGTAATGTCAGGCCTCTTCAACTTCTACGACGGCAGGATTACGGGTAGCACTTCGGCGATGCCTGAGACGCCGGCGAATGTAGAATATAATTACGAACCGAAGTACTACACTGATCTCGACGGGTACGAATATTGTATCCTCGAATGGATGCGCTCTTAACAGATGCAAAATTGACTTTTAAGCATAACTGTGATATAATAGAAATATTGTAGTGTCACTTGTAGACAAGCACCTTTAGGAAGGGGGGATTAGATGAGCAACAAAAATAAGGAGCTGTCGGAAAGGCAAGGAAAGGCGATAGTCGTCGTGATTGCCAGTATCGTAATACTAGCATCAGTAATAGTGATTGTTAAAGTCGATCGTTGGAATGCTGATAGTCTAGAAAAGGAAACGATAAAACAGGAAAAAGAGACTGAAGAGTTCAAGACGCAAGAAGAAGCAGATGAGCTCTGCGGCGAACGCTTGACGAGGTACACCAATAACGGCGTACTCGACCTAGAACAATTCCTGTATAGTTACGGCTATAAAGCAACCGAAACAGGCTGGGTCGGCGACGCAGGAAAGTTGATTTTCGATTATTCATCAGACGCGAATCAGCCCGTGTTGCGCTTCGAGAGTGGAGAAAAGAGATATGAATATGTCACCTCCTACTCGCCGAACAACGCAGACTTGGATTGTGTAAACGCAAGGGTTGGCGCGCGTAGTTTTACGATGACGCGCGGCGATATGACCGCACTAGGCAGGGCGATCGTAGGCGACTTCAGCGAATTTGAGCTCACAAAAT
>JAFWLZ010000029.1 GCA_017510835.1 Candidatus Saccharimonadota bacterium | reverse complement strand
GGCGAGAATGTCGATCGAGTTCTCGATGCGATTATCGAGCGCGTTCCTGCGCCAGCGAAGAGCGATTCGGATGAATTAAAAGCTCTTATTTTTGATTCGTATTTTGAAGATTATCGCGGCGTCGTGCTTTATGTTCGTATTTTTGAGGGTAGTCTTCCAAAAAATGCGAATATTCGCATGATGGCGACCGGTAGCAACGATATTGCACTCGAAGTTGGCGTGCTGAATCCAAAAATGTCGCCGCAGGCTGAGCTTTCGACCGGCGAAATTGGCTACATTGTCACGAACCTAAAGGCTACGCGTGAGGCAAAAGTTGGCGATACGGTCACTCTCACCAAGACTCCTGCCGCCAAAGCTTTGCCTGGCTATAAGAATGTCCATCCTTTTGTTTATGCCGGCTTCTTCCCAGTTAGCAATGATCAATATAAAGATCTCAAAGAAGCGCTCGAGAAACTAGCGCTCAGTGATTCAGCGCTTCAATTCGAGCCAGAGAATTCGCCGGTACTTGGTTTTGGCCTCCGCATTGGATTCCTTGGCTTATTGCATATGGATATTATTCGCGAGCGCCTTGAGCGCGAGTTTAAGCTCGACCTTATTGTTACGAACCCATCGACCGACTATCATGTTACTTTGACTGATGGAGAGGAATTAGATATTCGCTCCGCCTCCGACCTCCCAGACGTTAGTCGCGTATTAGAGATTCGTGAACCCTGGGCGAAGGGCGAAATTATTACGCCAAAAGAATACATTGGCTCAATTCTCGAACTTATCGTTAGCAAACGCGGTATTCAGAAAAATATTTCTTATATCGACACACGCGCGGTGATTGATTTTGAAGCACCGATGGCGAATCTTCTCACGGACTTTTACGATCAACTCAAATCTGCCACTAGCGGCTATGCCTCGTTTAACTATGAGCTTGGCGGCTACCAGGCCGAAGATCTTGTTCGTATTGATTTCTTGGTTGCTGGCGAACGTGTCGATGCGCTTAGCGTTATGGCGCATCGTAGCGAAGCGGACGGCATCGGTCGTACAGTTACTAAGAAACTCAAGGAAGTAATTCCGCGCCAAAACTTTGAGGTCGCGTTACAGGCGGCGCTTGGCGCGCGCGTGATTGCGCGCGAGACGCTTGGCGCCTATCGTAAAGATGTTACGGTCAAGATTCATACTGGCGACCGCGACCGCAAGGCGAAATTGATGGAGAAGCAAAAACGCGGCAAAGCTCGCATGAAGCGCTTTGGCAAAGTCGACATCCCGTCCGACGCCTTTACGGTGATGCTCAAAAGAGATTAGCGGACACGCGATAGCTTTTTGTGCTAGCAAACTGGTTTCCGAAATGGATATTTGTTTTCTCTAGCAGCGGCTTGCCCCAGAGAAAATTAGTTTCCAGAATGGAAACTAATTTCATAATACTCAAAAACAGGGCAATCGTTAGTTCGCGCTAGCGACTTTTACTAATTCGTCGATGACGGCATTAAATACTTCGTCGCGAGTACCGATGGCGTGAACAGGAATAAGAAGACCTTCGTTACGATATGTTTCGATCACTGGCATCGTCTTTTCGATAAATTCCTTGATGCGATTATCGAGAATATGCTTTTCGCGGTCGTCGCTACGATCGCCGCGGTCGCCGGAAATTTGTGCAGCATCCCAGCGCTTCTTTGCTTCGTCTTCGGAGATATTAAGCAGAACGACTGCTTTAATTGGATGCCCGCCCTCGCTGGCAGACTTCATAATATCAACTTCTTCGCCTTCCCAGCGGCCAACGCTGCTAAGAACTAATGGTGATCCTTTTAATTCTTCGCGGCCGAAATATGGCATAATGATGCGGCGAAATGTATCAGTAGGCGCCAAGTTGCCGGCGGCGAGTTCTTTGGCGAGATCTTTGTCTTCTTCGCTTGCGGCGCGGAGAATTAATCCAGAGCTTAAGAATTTGGCGCCTAGTAAATCGGCGAGGCGCAAGCCAACAGTATCTTTTCCAGAATATGGTAAGCCAAATACATTAATACTACCAGTTCCGAGCCATTCTTTGATTTTTGCGATTTTTTCGTCCATTGCGTAATTACTCCGTCATTAACTTAAGCATTTTCTCTCTATTTATGGTAATATTGTATCATGGATGAGAATAATCTTGATGAGCAAAACCCTGCTCTAACACCAGATCAAGAAACAGAGCCGGATAATACGCCGCTGATTGATAAAATGATGCAAAATAACCCTTTCGTTAAGTTTAATCAGGGTAATTTGCAAAATGTTCAGACTCAGAGCGTCGTAAAGTCTACGCGCGAGGAAGCGAGTGAGCAGCTAGCTGCGATTAATGCTCGTAATGCTGAAATTGCTCGCCAGCAGAAGCTTGCCGAGGATGCGGCAAAGGCGAAGCGTACGATTATCTATATTATTCTCGGTATATTTTTTGCCGCTATTCTAGGCGCAGCAATTTGGCTCGCCGTTAATGCTATTATTGCTAGCCAATCTGGTATTGCACCGGCTGCTAGCGTTGAACAACAACAAAAGCAAAAGTATGGCACTGTCGAAGGCTACAAGTGTAAGACCGATAAATGCGTGAAGACCGTAGATATCGCCGAGAAGCAAATCTTAATACGCGACGGCGCAAGCTACTATCTACATAATACTGAGAGCAATGAGACTCTTCTTACGACCATTCCAGAACAAGATTATCATAGCGTAACTCCGTTCGTTTGGGGTGGTAAAACCTACGCAATTCTCGACCCAGAAGCCGCACAATCGGGCCTCTACTCGATTTCGGATAATCGC
>JAFWLZ010000028.1 GCA_017510835.1 Candidatus Saccharimonadota bacterium | reverse complement strand
GAAGCGAAATCGAATTTTAGTTGATTTTCGAGATATTTGCGCTCGTTGGTTTGAAAATTGTCTTTTTCGGCGACGCTTTCGTAAAATTTGAAAAAAATATCCATATCGGCCGGATTTTTGCTGACGCGGACGGAAATGCCCTTATTGGCGCGGTTTTTGTAGGCGCGAGATTTGTTTTTACCGATGCTGGCGTAGATTTCGTCTTCATTTTGCGTGAGATCCATGGCCCAGGTGTGTTCCGGGTCAAAATGAGCTGACTTTTTGGCGCCGATTTTCTTCATTTCGGTAGCAGAGAAGGGTATTGTTGGCTCAATTCGAGCAAAAATGCATTTTTTTTCGCGCGCGAGCTTTTTT
Source organism: Candidatus Saccharimonadota bacterium (assembly GCA_017510835.1). Classification (GTDB taxonomy): domain Bacteria; phylum Patescibacteriota; class Saccharimonadia; order Saccharimonadales; family Saccharimonadaceae; genus UBA2834. The sequence goes on along the minus strand of JAFWLZ010000028.1, from coordinate 45,159 downwards.
ATTGCTGTCGCGGCTGATTTTAGAGCGGATTTGTCTTTTAATGTTGGTCCGTAGGGCAAAAATAGGTAATTTCCGAGGGAAGTCGGTTTCAAAATTGCCATAAATTCGTAATTTTTGCCTTTTTCGCGAAAAATTTCGAAGCCTTCGGCTTTTTGAAAGGCTTCCCACTCCTTTGATTGTAGAAAATGCGGCTTCATTTTATGCGTCTGGTGATATATTATTTCTTGGTGGATTTTTCCACAGCTTTTTCCACAGGCGATTTTTCGTCTGTTAGTAACTTGATAATTTTATTAGTCTCGATTGCTGGAAGATCGGTCGGGAGACAGAGAATGCGTGGACTGATTTCTTCGGCAATCGGGACCTTTTTCGGGTCATAACGATAGATTTTGAGATTATTTGGGCCTGGATATAACAGGGGTGAATACCAGCGTCGGATAAAGAATCCTTGGCTTGAAAGCAAGTCGTAGGCCTCATTTGCTTTTGTGATGGTTTTGAATTCGATAGGGTAAGCTAGGAGTGGTTCTTCGAGTTTTGTGATTTTATTGAAATGTTTGGATTTTAGTTTTGAATGATATAAATCGACGTTTGCTTCGCGGCGGATGTAGTTTGTCTTGAGGATTTTTAGCTGATTTAGTATGCGTTCGTTGATATATTTATTAGTCGTACGTGCTTCGTCTTGGTGACCGTCTTGTTCAAATGGGTAGATTGGCGGCTCAAGAAGGCCGGCTTTGATTTCGAAATTGCGGAAACCGTGACGGAGTTTGCCATGGAGACGCTGAATGACGGCATTGTTTAAGCGATAAGTGCGGACACGGAAAGCCATATGGAAATCTGGCTGTTTAAGTTTGGCGAATTTATTCGTAATTGCCTCATGTAATTCAGGCTGTTTTTCGCGGAGAAGGGGGTTCACCCAGATTGCGCCACCGAATTTTGTGCCGGTCAGGACTTTTTCAACGCCAAATGAATGGACGGAAATATCAGCGAGAATTTCGCCATTTTTGTCACGCGCGAAACGAGAGATGCAATGTGCGGCATCCTCAATAAGGAGGATTTTATGCTTGTCGGCATATTTTCGCATATTGTTTTTATTGCCGATCATGCCAAGCGTGTGTTGCATGACGATGGCACGAGTTTTGCCTTTTGATAATTTGTCGTCCGGTTTGCCGGTACTTAAGATTTTCTTATCGATATCGTGGTAGACGGGGGTGAGGCCGGAGACGAGGATTGGATTAATAGAGGTGATACAAGTATATGGAGTCGTAATGACTTCGCCGGCGCCGAGTTTGTCGCGAATAGCTTCAAAGACGATGGCCATGCCAAAACGCGCCTTGAGGCAGAGATGCCAATCTTCGGCTTTGGTTTGACTAAGAGCCGCGAGTTGCTCGCGGATTTTTGCACTAGACTCCTCGTAATTCATATCTAGATTATACCGCATGCGGGATGGAGTATAATAGACTTATGAAATTTGTGGAGTTAACGGACGCTGAGTTTCGAAAGTTCGAACGCAAGCAGGCTTGCGGGAACTTTTTTCAGTCTGCGGAGCGCGCTGAATTGCGACGTAAAATGGGCTGGAATGTTTATTTATTAGGCGTGAAGGATGAGTCGAAAGTCGTGGCGGGATGCTTGCTGATGGAGCGGGGCGGGGAAGCGCTCGTGCAGCTCGGGCCGATTTTGGATTATTCGAACACAAAGTTAGTGAAGTACTGGATAAAATCGATAGTTGAATTTGCAAAATCGCATAATTTTGTGGTCCTGGAAGTTTTTCCGCCAGATTTGCTTTCGATTCGTGGCGTAAAAGGCGATGTCGTTAAAGAGCTAAATGGTGCGAAAACAGAGAAGATTTTTGTAAATGCCGGCTTCACTTACATGGGTAGAACGGTAGAGCTTGAAAACAAGGCGAACCGTTGGATGGCAGTAAAAAATTTGCGCGGCTTTAAAAATATGGACGAAATTCGCGCAAGTTACAAAAAAAATGTGCGCAACAAGTTGCGTAAAATTAGTCCGGAACTTGAAGTATATGAATTGAAAGAAAAATCTGAAATACCTTTGCTCGCGGAAGCGGTCGATCAAAGCAATCACAAGAATGGTGTAGTGAGCCGCTACTTGTCGTATTACGAGTGGATGTGGGATGCGTGGGGCGATCAAACACGCTTTATCGTGGCTCGTCGTAAGGAGGATAAAGCGGTGGTAGCTGGAAGGATTTTGATTTATCATCCGAATGAGGTAGTGAGCTTTATCTCTGGTACGACACAGCGCTATAAGAAGCTGAACGGTATGACCTATCTGCAGGATTGGTTGCTTGAAGATTGTCTTGAAAAAGGTGTGAAGCGGGCGAATTTCTACGGTATTGATGGAGATTTTTCGGATAACAATAAACTGCTCGAATTTAAGAGTGGGTTTGGGGTGGATATCGAGGAATATGTCGGTGGTTTTCGTCTGATTTTGCAACCTGGAAAGTATCGCTTGAATAATGCGAAAAAGGCAGGTTTGAATGCTTTAAGAAGCGTGCGAAATGCAGCGCGTGATGGCGTGAAAAAGATACGCGGACGCAAGACAAAAGTTGTGCGTAAAGTTGAAGCTAGCAAATAACTGAACGAGGGGAGATGTCGAGCGAGTAAGGATCGCTCGATTTTTCTCCGGATTGAATCGAGTAATAAGCGGCGGAGGCGACCATGGCGCCGTTGTCGGTGCTGTATTTGAATTCTGGGACGTAGACTTGATGAGTCCGATCGAAGGCTTTGTGGAGTTCGTTGCGGAGGAGCTCATTTGCAGAGACGCCGCCGGCTAGAAGAATGGATTTAGTTTCAGGATGAAGCTTAACCGCTTTTTGGAGCTTCTTGATGATGATATTGACGGCGGTTTTCTGGAAGCTGGCAGCAAAGTCGGCGATTTGTTGGTCGGTTAAGTGATCTTTTAGCTCGTGCGAAGGGGTAGTAATAGGGAGACCGAGTTCTTTTTGGACAGCGCGAAGAACAGCGGTTTTGATGCCGCTGAACGAGAAATCGAGGCCGTCGACTTTCGGAATAGGGAGTTGGTAGCGATCAGGATTGCCGTTTAAGGCTATTTTCGCGATGTTTGGGCCGCCTGGATATGGTAAGCCGAGTATTTTAGCGACTTTGTCAAAACACTCGCCTATGGCGTCGTCACGCGTGCTGCCGATGATTTCGAAATGGTCATGGCGTTCCATGTAGATGATTTGTGTGTGTCCGCCAGAGATGACGGCGGCAAGGAGTGGAAATTCTGGTTGGTAACCACTGAGCCAGTTGGCATAGATGTGAGATTTGAGGTGATGGGTAGGATAAAAAGGTTTATTGTGAGTAATTGCGAGAGTGCGAGCGGCGAGGGTGCCGACAAGAAGGGAACCGACTAGGCCTGGTGTATGAGTGACGGCGATAGCGTCGATAGTATCGAGAGTTTCGTTGGCATCTTTGAGGGCTTTTTTGATAACGGGATTAATCGCTTCGATGTGGCTGCGAGCAGCAATTTCGGGGATGACGCCACCGTATTCAGCGTGGATATCGATTTGCGACACGACAACATTGGACAAGACTTTTTGTCCGTCCTCAATGATGGCTGCGGCGGTTTCGTCGCAAGAAGATTCGATTCCAAGAATTTTCATCTTGATTATTATACCGCAAATACTCTGTTTTCTTAAGTGCTTGTGGTATAATTAGCATAAGGATAATTGTAAGTATTTAGAGAGGTAATATTAAATGAACAATCCGGGTGGCCGCGAAAATTTGTCCGGCAACGAAGAAAATTCGCCTGTAGATAATGGATGGGGCGAAGACTTTCAGAATTCGGTACCAGAATTTCAAGGCGAAGCGAATAAAGAAACTGAAAGTAGATTAGATCATACCGTCGACGCAGATAGCGCTGAGCTTCGCCGTGATACTAGTGATAGTCGCGAAGCCGAGAAGCGAACTTCGAATGCGGCAAGAATTGCTTTTGTTGCAAAAAATAGCGTGAAGCTAAGAACGAATTTGTTGAAGCAAAACGGTATTGAAAATATAAAACAGCTCAAAAATATGTCTGAAGAAGACTACTCCTCTCTAAGAAATAAAATAGAAACTGCTCTAAATGGTGAAACGGATAATAAAGTCGAGAATCCGGCTGAGCAGCCAGTTGAGCAATCGAATACGGAGGCTGTCGAGAATAAGCCTATTGACGTGAAGGCGCGTGGCGAGTTCTTTAGTAAGAATAGAGATGCGCTCAAGGCGAATGGTATCGAGAATATGGGCCAGCTCAAGAAGATGTCCGAAGAAGACTTTTCTGTATTAGTTGGCAAGATCAGCGGCGAGAATACTGAGGCTGCGTCAGTTGAAGAAGCAAAGTCCGAGGAAGTAAAGGCTGAAGCGCCAGTCGAGGAACCTAAAGAAGAGGTTGAAGCAGAAGCTACGGCTGAGGAGGAAAAACCTGATTTTGTCGAAAATGCTTCTGAGCGTAGCAAAGAAGAAGACGCAGTTCGCTCGGAGATTTTGAAGGGCTTAACGGCGAATTCCGACGTTGCGCTTCAGACGATTCGTCTCGGTGGCGTGCGCACGCGTGCAGAACTTGAGGCAATGTCGACGGACGGTTTGAAGCGTCTTGGTACGCTTGTGCTTGGCGAAGAGACAATGAAAGAGATTGCTCCGGAGAAGAAATATAAGTTAAAGGAAGAATCGTCTGAGACGAATTCTGAAGAAGAAAAGTCTCCAGTTGATAAAGAAGTCGAAACGTATCTAGATCTGCCACGTGGTAAGCGTTATCAGTCGCTATTTGCAATGTATGGTAACCGTCTCGAAGAGAAAGGCATTACTACGATTGGCCAGTTGAAGGCTTTGGGCGAAGACGGTTTCAAGGATTTGGTAACTGAACTCGCAACTGAGCGCTATGGCGATAAGGCTGAAGAGGAACAGTCGGAAGTACAGATTGATAATACTTCAGAGGATCATGAAAACAATCCTTCGCAAGAAGTAACCAGTCTTCCGGAAATTGAGACTCCAGACATCGAAGGTTCTGAAGCTCCGAAAGAATCGGTCGAGGAAGAAGATGACGAGAATAAGAGAATCGAAAATGAAGTTGATCGTCTCCTTGCGATGGATCGCGGCGAAAGATGCAATACGCTGTTTGCTGAGAACCAACAACGCTTGAACGAGCTTGGTTACTTCAATGCGGCTAGCATTGAGAATTTGCCAGATGAGCGTCTAAACGAATTAATGACACGGTTGATTTCGGAGAAGATTCTTGGCGAGAAGATTGAAGATGAGGGTGACGACGACTTCGTATTTGTTCGTGAAGGTGAGCCTACCAAAGCGGAAGAGGAAAAGACGCCTGAAGCGGAAGCTGACGAAGCAGAGAAGGCGAAGAAAGTTGAGCGTCGTGCATTCTTGGCAAGCAACCGTGAGATTATGGCTGCCCTTGGCTATAAGACAAATGGCGAGATAGATAAGGTGTCAGACGACAGATTTAGTGAATTGAAACAGAAAGTTGAACGTGCCATGGCCGTCCATCAGGGTGAAGTTTGGAATATTCCAGAAGCGAAGGCGCCGACTGACGTTGGAATGTCCGATACGTGGACGCCACAGGAACGCTACGTGGCTGAAAACCTTAATACTGTTAATAAGTCTGTTGAGGCTTGGAATGGATATAGCGATGCCGAGCGTCGTTTGATGCTCTCAGGTCAGTTCGATTCATTTGGCGCTACGGCGGCTGGCAGAGTATCTCAGTTAATGAATTTGGTAGAGGCTGGATACTTCAACGCTCCGGCGCATATTGATATGCCGGTTGAGAGAGTTGAAGAAACTCCGAATGTCACTCAGGATCTAGGCGGAATGGAGCCAGATACAAGCGCAGCAGAAAACGCGGCTTAAATAATAGAAAAATCTCCGGAATGAACCGGAGATTTTTTGTTGATCTTTATTCTAGCGGTAGAACTTGAGGCTGGTAATTGGATCTTTGCGTGCGGCTTTGAGGGCAGGGTAGACGCCGAAGAGTATGCCTACGATGAGACTGACTGCTCCCGTAATGCCGAGGATTTGCCAGGAAATGTGTGGTGCGAATGGCGTGATGAGTGAGATTAGGAAGGCAAAGATGTAGCCAAGGACGAAGCCCATGAGGCCACCAATAACGCTCAAGATGATGGACTCAAAGAGGAATTGAAGTAGAACATGGCTTGAGCTTGCGCCTACGGCTTTGCGGATGCCGATTTCGCGTGTACGTTCAGAAACGGATACGAGCATGATATTCATGATGCCGACACCGCCGACGACGAGCGAGATGCTGGCGACGAGGGTGAGCATGTTTGAAATGATCGAGAGAAGCGAGCCGGCTGGATGTAGATTTTCGGTGCCGGAGATGAGTTGGTAATCTTTGTTGCTTTTCTTGGATTTCTCGAGTTTTTCGTTGATAGCGTTCATTGTATCGTTGACTGCATCGGTAGTTTCGGTGCGAATATCGATTTGTTGAATCTGAATTGAAGATTCGAAGGTGCTAGCAAAATCGATATCGATAAGAATTGAATTATCAAAATCTACACCATTGAAGTTGATTGGATCGTTAATCTCGCTGAGAACACCGACGACCATGAATTGCTGATTATTGTAGGTGAAGGTGCGAGTTGCTGCTTCGGTAGTGCCAAAGAGCTGTTCGGCGACATGATAGCCAAGGACGGCGACGTTTTTCTTGAGACTGTAGTCTAGGAATTGGCCACTCTTGAGCTGTAACCCGAGAATATCTTTGAGGTCATTGTTGGTTGCGACGACTGTCGTTGACGGGTAGGATTTTTCGGCAATAGTAATCGTCGAGTTGCTGATAGCAAGTGGTGCAACGCCTTTGATTTTGTCGACTTCTTTGATTGTCTTGACATCTTCAAGGGTAAGATTTGATTTCGAATACTGACTAGTATTAGTTAATTCGTCGATAATGCTGTCGGTGATTTCCTTGCCGTTTGATGGGCGGACGAGGATGAGGTTTGCATTATCTTTGTTGCTGCTGGTACTAATCAAATGATTAATGCCGCCGGTTAGGGAAAGAATCAGGACGATACTAGCAACGCCGATGGCGATACCGAGAGCAGACAAGAAAGTACGACCGCGATTTTGGCGGAGGCTATCGACGGCGAGATGAAAATGTGTGTTTAGAAGGAATCTCATTTTTTGCCGCCTTTCTTAGTTGATTTTTTCGTGGTCTTTTTCTTGTTAGAAGATTTCTTAGTAGATTTACGCTTAATGACTGGCTTTTCTTCAGCTTCTTTCTTAGCTTCTTCCTGAATTTCGTCGAGTTTTTCGGTAAGTTCGGCGGTGGCTTCTTTTGTTTCTGGAAGTTTTTCGACTGGTTCGGCTGGTTTTTCTGGCTCTACTGGAGCTGTCGGTTCGACTGGTTTCTCTGATTCTGCTGTAGTGACGTTTTCGCCAGATACAACGACGTCGCTTTCGGAGCTGATTTCCATCTGGATAGGATCGCGCGAAGGGAGAACTTTAACGGAAACCTTTTCGTTTTTGCCGCCGCTCTTTGGAAGGTCGGAGTCGTCGACGGTCTTGATATCGGTGTCGATTTCGCCGTCGAGCATATTAATAACACGAGTAGCGTAGGTAGTTAGGGCAGGGTTGTGCGTGACCATAATAATTGTGTTGCCCATAGAATGAATCTCTTGGAGCTCTTCCATGATAATATGGCTGTTGCGGCTGTCGAGGTTACCGGTTGGCTCATCAGCAAGAATAATGCTAGGGTTGGAAATCAAGCTACGTGCAATAGCGACGCGCTGCTGCTGGCCGCCAGAAAGTTGGTAAGGCATATAGTATTCGCGTTCGCGGAGATGGAAATGCTCAAGAATGTTGTCAGCCATGCGGAGACGGCGGGTTTTGCGGTAGCCGGAATAGATAAGTGGTAGGGAAACATTCTCGATAATTGAGAGATTTGGCACGAGGTTGAAATTTTGGAAGATAAAGCCGATCTCTTTAGCGCGGAAGCGAGCCTTCTTGCGAGAAGAGACGCGAGCGACATTTTTTCCGGCTAAAATATATTTTCCAGAAGTTGCTTGGTCGAGAAGGCCGATGATATTTAATAAAGTAGTTTTGCCGCAGCCAGATGGGCCCATGATCATAATGAATTCGCCACGTTTGACGGTTAGGTCAAAATCGCGAAGGGCATAGGATTCGGCGTCGCCGAAACCGTATCGTTTTGAGACGGATTTCAGCTCGATGATTGTGTCGTTGTCTTGATTTGGCATTTTACCCTAAAAAAATTACTTTAATGTTGCGATTACTTATAATTATACTCTGTTTTAAAGAAAAAAGGTCGGTTTTTCAACCGACCGATAAATCATCTCCTTCCTATGAAATTACTAATTGCTCCATAACTTGTATTGCGTCTGTCATAACGGAGCCAGTTTCTAAGTTCTGCGCTTGCTTTTATTGGCGTAATAAGGTGTTCTTTTTTATCAAACTCCACAAAGAGAATATACGAACCATCTACAAGATCGCTTGCTAGATGAAGTGGGTTTGTATAAATTGTGCCACCTCTAAATTCAACGTCCGTTAATGTTAGATTTGATAGTTTTTCTATCGCCTCCTGTCTTGATTCAACTGTCAGTCGCTCACCTTCGGGTGTAATTTCAAATAAATAGATCATACGTATCCCCTCCTTACGCTTTGAAAAATAGATGATAAAAATGTTCTGCTTTTGAAAGCTTTCATGATTATAGTATAAAACTAATAATATGTCAATAGTATTTATGGGGGACTGGGATTTTTTATGAAATTGTGATAGAATACAGGGAGCTGGAGAGGTGTCCGAGTGGTTGAAGGAGCACGCTTGGAAAGCGTGTAGGGTCGCAAGGCTCTCGCAGGTTCGAATCCTGTTCTCTCCGCCAGTAACTCAATTTTCTTCTTGTAAGAAGAAAATTGTTAAAGAAGAACTGATTATGAAAAGGAAGTCACGCACATGTCGCGACTTCCTTTTTGATTATGACGATAGGCGCATGTCCTGATTTTTTGTTCTGATAAAAATGATACGCACATGTCGCGACTTCCTTTTTGTTTTTTAATAGGCGGGATGTTGAATCGGCGGGGAGAATTATGCTAAAATGTAAGCATAAGGAGTATGGGTGAGGAGTTATGAATCCACAAAATCAATTTCCACAGGGAAATGGGGCGCCTGTTGGGCAGCCGAATAATTTTTTCAATGCAGCCGAAACCGCGAATCCTAGCCAGCTAGACGTAAAAACGGCCACGACTGGCAATACGCAGATGAATGTTGTGAATGCAGTTAATGCGAACGGCATTGTTAGTGGACGTAAAGTAGTCGATTATATTTGGCAGCGGACTGCAATTTGTGCAATCGTGATCGCAAGCGGTATGTTTATCGCGGTAATTGTGATGGTATTTATCGCGAATGCTTTCAATACTAACGCAATAAAGCAAGAAGAAGAGAAGATTGCGGTAAATGATAAATTGACCGAAATTTATAATACTTTGAATGTCGAGAGCCAAGAAGATGCTTTAACTACTTTGGCGAAGGATGAGATTTTGTCTGGCTCGGATATTCAACAGATTCGTGCCGTGATAACGCAAAAATATGGCGCAATTACGACGATTGATCCAAACGATACTTCTGTTAATTTTGTGAAGTCGAATGGTATGTATCGCGTAGCAAGCCTGAAGATGACGAATGCGGCTGGTACAACGCGTGCTTTATTCTATGCAAGGAAGTCGGATAACTTGTGGAAGCCGGCTGCATACAATACTAATGACGATAAAAACCCATGCAAGGATTCGACTGATGAAGAAAAGAAGGCTCTCTTTGGAGTGGTGAGCTGCCCATCGGTTGTAATCGAGGACGAAGAAGAATAGTAATGTTAAGTGGCATCGTTAGTTTAGCGGTGGCAAAGGAGGTGGCGTCGGCACAACTGTCGGCTCAAAAAACTGCGGATGAATATTTTAGAAGTAATGCAAACTATACAATTAGTTACGATATCTCTACGCGCGGGGCGGTTGAAGGAGATATCGAAGAATTCCGCCAAATAGTTGCGGAGATTTATGCGGATGAGCGGGGATGGCTCAGGGCTGGTGTAAAAATGGAAGAAGTCGAGAGCGGGGCGCAGGCGCACGTTATCTTGGCCAGTGGCGAAGAAGTGAAGAAGGCTTCGCCGACGATTTGTTCGGATGAGTTAAGCTGCCAGGTTGGGCAGCTGATTTTGATTAATGATAAACGTTGGATGAATGCATCGGATTCATATAATGAGCTTGGGGTGAGTTTGAAAGATTATCGCCGGATGGTTGTAAATCATGAAACTGGGCACTATCTTGGACATCCACATATTCCGGCATGCGAGACACCGAATGGGCTTGGTCCGATAATGTTACAGCAATCAACTGGCCTGCGTGGCTGCACGCCAAATCCGTGGCCTTTACCGAATGAATTATGGGTGAAGCGATGAGGCGTCTAAAAGAAGACAAGCCGCGCCGCGAGATGGCGCGAGATAGGAAGATCACGATTATTGCGATAATTGGCGTGGTCGTAATGTTGGTGGTTTTTGTGGTGCTTGCTGTGACTCGAGAACGGATTGCCTATACGGAAGCGCATGATATGGTTTCTGGGATTGCTAGCACGCGAGGTGCGGTTGAAAAATTCCTCGATAAAGAGCCTAAAAGTTTGGAATTTACGGAGGCTGAGCAGAAGCGTATGGACGAATTTGAGGCGGCTCTTACGAAGACGAAAGATTATATCGAATCTTTATCGGCTTCAAACGTGATGAAGAATGCGGAAATATCTGAGGCTTACGAAAAAGTGAAAGCGGAGTATCCGAAAATTGAAAAGATGGCGGCGATTTGGAATGACGTGAAGTTACTACTAGATTTGACGGATGAGAATATAGCGAAGTTGAAGGATTCGGAGAGCGAAAAGTTGGCTGTGCTTGGTGAAGAATTGAGCGAGTATCGGGCAGAGATGACAAACTACCATCAGATACACGATAATGGCGCAAAAAAAGATAGACTGATTGAAGATTACGGTAAGATGCATAACATCGGCGCCGAATTTGAAAAAGAGTATGCTGAAATAAAGCTAGACGATATTTTAGGAATGTCAAGAGATGACATTTTACAGTTTTATGCGACAATAGAAGAGTTGAATAATAAATTGTCCGAAAAAGTATGAAACGTTTGTTTATTGTATATAACCCGAGAAGCTCGCATTATTCTTCCGTAAAGAAGGATATTATTGATAGGCTACACGACCTGAAGGGTGTTTTGATTGGGAAGTTTGAGGTTGCACCAACGAACGTTGATGAGAACGCGAAGCGTTTGGCAAAGATTTTGACTTCGGGCGATTTGGTGATCGCGGCCGGCGGGGATGGGACGGCGAATATTGCGATTAACGGCATTATGTTGTCGCGTGCACAGAACGTGAAGTTTGGCGTGATTGGTTATGGCAACTTCAATGATGTGGCGCGAACTTTTGGCTCACTAAAACTTGATGATATCCTGAAGGGCAAAGTAAAGCGTGTTTATCCGCTAGAGTGCAAGATTAATGGCAAACACTGGCGTTTTGGGATGTGTTATTTCACGCTTGGCATGTTTGCGGAGGCTTGTGCGGTGTTTGATGCGCCGAAGACGCGTAAGACTTTACGTAAAGGTGGTCGCAAAACAATCTTTAGTTTGTTTACGCTTGTAAAATGGTGGCTGAAGAATCATCGTCGGAAGTTTTTGCCAGAGAAGTTTCACTTGGGTGATTCGTCAGAAGAGTTTATGGAATGCCAAAAAGTATCGGACTATATGGCAGTAAATGGTCGTTCGGTAGCAAAAATCATGAAAGGCTCGGATTGGTATCTAAATGATGCGGCGTTCTTGAGTATGACTGGCCAGATGACGAAGTTTCGCAAGTTGGTGCCGATGATGATGAAGTCGGTGTTTAAGCGAATTCCTGGCGTAGAGAGTGATTATGATTGTATTGTATTTCCGAAGGCGACGAAGGTGATGATTCAGGCTGAAGGTGAATACAAAATGATTTCTGGCGTGAGAACGGTAGAAATCGCGAAGGTGGGGAAGCCACTGCTAGTCGTTTCGAAATAATTCTCTTGTTTTGCTATAATAAAGATAAGTATTTTGGAGGGTTTATTTTGAGTAAGCTATTATCGAAGAATTCAAAAAAGCGCACAATCATCGCTGTTTCTGCGCTTGGCGTAATTGGGCTTATCGGTTTAACGTTTGCGGTCAGTCGAGACCGTACGAATTTCTCAAATAACTTTAAGTTAGCCGGATATGAAACTTTATTCACTGAGACTTTTGACGCTCCGCAAAATTGGAAAACTTGCGAGACGGTAGATAAAACTATTACGGCCACGAATGATACTGATTCTTCTGGTCCGGTTTCAGTTCGTATTAAACTCGAAGAACAATGGCTTGCTGCTGATGGCACGACTGAATTACCGCTCGTTTCTGCTGCTTCTGGCCTAACGATGTCGCAGATTAACTTTACACAAAATTCTGGTTGGACAAAAGACGGCGCATATTATTACTATGATACTGATCTTGCAAAAGGCGCAACAACTTCTTCGCTCATCACTGGCGTAACGCTAAACTGTAATGCAAACCTTAGTGTTACTGAGCCCGGCTCCGATGGTGTATATGCTGACGGTACTTATCATTTGAAGATTACCGCTCAGGCGATTGATGCGGAAAGCAAGGATCAGTGGGGGAGGACTTTATATAACGTAATAACATCACGTGAGAACAATGGCGTTGATAATAACATAGATTTTACCCGTGGTGCGATAAAAGACCAGGCAGATTCGAATGGTGCAGGGATAAATATTCGTTCGGGGACAGAAAATGACAATTATCCTATTTATTATTTCAGAGGAAATATCGATGATAATTTCGTTGTTTGGGGCGATTTTTGCTGGCGTGTTGTTCGAACGACGGATACTGGTGGTACTAAGATGATTTATCATGGCACAAAAGAGAATACGGGCGGTAATGTTACTTGTTCGCAATCTTCAAGCGGTATGACTTATAATTCCTCTGATACGTTCAAATACAGTGATTTTGTTGATATTGCAGCCTCTGGTTATATGTATGGCGATGCTACGGTTAGTAGAAAATATCTAAAATCTGAAGGGATTGACGACAACACTTCTATTACGATTGCTAACCGGGTCAATTATTCTAATGGACAGTATGAGCTAATTGATACAGTATCTGGAGTTTGGTCTAGTATATATAGGAATGCTTTTTCGGACCATAAATATATATGCTTTGATGGAACAACTAGTGCCTGCAACAGAGTTGGTTTTATTCAGACCGAGAGCTCGTCCTCGATTACAGATGCGCGTGCGCGGTTTTTTGATATTACCGGCTATGCGAACATGGACGATTTTGTCTCTCGGAAAATAACATCTAACGAGAATAGTTCGGTGGCGAAACAGAATATTGATGGATGGTTTGAGCAAAATTTAATTCATAAAGAAAGCGATCTTGAAGATACGGTTTTTTGCAATGATCGATACATGACGCCATATCAAGAAACTGGTAATTATAATTCTCTTTCGGATGTCTATATACGCAATAATAATTCTAGACCGTCAGAGTTTGCCCCGACATTGGAATGTAAAAGAAAAGACGACTCTTTTACGAAGGATGATATTGTTAGAGGAAATGGTGATTTATCTCATAGCATTGGTTTAATAACGGCTGATGAACTTACTTTCTCAGGCTTATTAGAGTATGGGAATTCTTCGTCGCAGGGAGCGTTTATCGGCAGCCCTTATGCAGCAACGATGTCGCCTGCCGACACATATGCTGGGTATATATTGCGCTTTACTACAGATTCCTATCATGAACAATATCCAATGACTACGATTAGCATGAGACCAGTTGTCTCATTAAAAAACTCGGTAGAAATAAAAGTTGGTGGGGCTGGCACGAGAGATAATCCATACGTCATAGAGTAGTCTATAATATAGATATGGATGAAGTAGTTGGAAGGGCGGAATATAAAATCTTGCACGCTGCAAGGGCATTGAAGGTGGCTTTTCGCGATAAAGTAATTCTCGATATTGGTTCGTCAACTGGCGGGTTTACAGAATATGCGCTCCATATGGGAGCAAGGAAAGTAATTGCAGTTGAAAAGGGCACGAATCAGATGAAGGCGCCGCTTCGATTTGATGAACGAATCGAGTTGCACGAGAAGACGGATATCTTTGAGTTCACTCTGAAAGAGCCGGTTGATTTAATTCTGGCAGATGTGAGTTTTGTGAGTCTACGCGAAGTGTTAGCCTATGCGAAGCAGAATTTGACCAGCCCAGGGACGGAATATTTCGTAATGCTAAAGCCGCAGTTTGAGGCAAAGGCATACCAGCTCAAAGACGGCGTCGTAAAAAATAATAAGATGCGTCGCGAGATTATATCTGATTTTGAGACTTGGCTTAAAGCGAACGGTTTTGTTATTGTAGGGAAGCGCGACAACGAGATGGCAGGGCGCTTCGGAAATGTTGAACGATTTTATTATCTGAGATTAGCAAGGTAAAAGCCACCCCTGTTGGAGTGGCTTATTTTTAGTCTACGGCATCATTTACGTAAGTCACAAATTGGTACGGTAAGCCTTGGTAATACATAGTCGAGGTGCGACCAAGTTCGTGCCAGTTTGGTTCTTCGTCAAGATTCGGGAAGAATGCGTCGCAATCTAGAGTAACTGAATCGACGAAAGTAACGAACGCATATTGGCATCTCCGATATAGTTGCTGATAGACTTCTGCTCCACCGATGATATAGAGCTCATTCGTGGAGTAGTTTTCTAACTCGTTAATACTATGAATGATAGTCGCACTGTCGCAAGCGAAATTCGGATTGCGAGTTAGAATGATGTTTTTTCGATCTGCCAAAGGCATGCCGTTCGGTAATGATTCTAGTGTTTTTCGGCCATAGATGACTACTTTGCCTTTAGTCAACTCGCTAGAATTTGCTAGGGCAGCTGGGATACGGTAGACCAATTTACCTTCTTTGCCAATAGCCCAGTTGCGGTCAACAGTTACGACTATAAACATAGCTTCGCCCCCTTTCTAAATTGCGATAGGGATATCTTTGATTTGTTCGCCATACCGATAGTCTTTAATCGTGAAGCTATCTGGCGTGAAAGCATAGAAGTCTGTAATACTTGGGTCTAGAGTTACTTTTGGCGCAGGATATTGCTCGCGCTTTATAAGCTCTTTTACGATTGGCACGTGCCGATCATAAATGTGAGCATCTGCAATAACATGCATCAAGATGCCTGGAATCATATTGCAGGCTTGTGCAACCATCATGATTAGGGCGGCGTACTGAACTACATTCCAGTTGCCAGCAGCTAAGACGTCCTGAGACCGTTGGTTGAGGACGGCGTTGAGAATGAGTTTTCCGTTTTTGCCTGGCGTTACATTAAAAGTAAGACTGTAGGCGCACGGATAGAGATTCATCTCATGTAGGTCGTGATGGTTGTAGGTATTAGTCATAATGCGACGACTGTATGGGTTTTCTTTTAAATCAAAGAGAACGCGGTCCATTTGGTCGAAGTCGCCTTCTTTGTAATGGTGCTTAATTCCAATTTGATAGCCATAAGCCTTACCTATGCTGCCATCTTCATCAGCCCATTCGTCCCAAATATGGGGCTTGAGATCGTGGATGTTGTTGGATTTTTTCTGATAAATCCAAAGAATCTCCTCGATAGAGCTTTTGATGTAGGTTTGACGCAAAGTAATGGCAGGAAATTCCTCCCTCAAGTCGTAGTAATTGACTACCCCGAATGATTTAATCGTGTAGGCAGATGTGCCGTCAGGCCACTTGGGGCGAACCTTCTCGCCTTTCGTGTCGTTATTTTCGGAAATAATCCGGTTACACATTGAAACAAAGATTTCATCAGCTTTACTCATAGATTTACCACCTCCTCATTTTTCGAGCAAAACAAAAACCGTAGACTGGTAAGTTACTTAATCTACGGATTACCTATTTAGTGTAATAACTTTTGGGTGCTTTTTGCAAGCATGAGCATATCTTAAAAGCGCGATTTTTTAAAGTGTTTTCGTGATAGAATAAATATATATGACGAAGGAGGAGATTCAACTTAAACCGAGTGATTTTGTGCATTTGCATAACCACACGCACTATTCACTTCTAGATGGCCTGACGAAGGTTGATGAGTTGGTGAACCTCGTAAAAGAAACCGGCATGGAAGCAGTGGCGGTGACCGATCACGGTACAATGTCGGGTTTGATTGAGCTTTATAAAACGGCAAAAGATGCGGGCATAAAGCCGATTTTGGGTTTGGAGGCCTATGTTGCGGCGCGTAATTTGGAAGATAGAGATCCGGCCTACGATAAGGAGCGTTTCCACGTCACTTTGCTTGCCCAGACAAATAAGGGTTTTGAGAATCTTTGCCGGATGCTGACAATTGCAGAGACGGATGGTAAGTACTACAAGCCGCGCATCGACCATAAATTGATGGAAGAGTATAACGAGGGGATAATTTGTCTTTCCGGTTGTGCTGGTTCAGAAATATCGATGGCGATTCGCAATGACGACATGGATCGCGCGAAAGAATTAATCAAGTGGTATTCGGGTGTATTTAAGGATCGTTTTTATCTAGAGATGCAGGACCATGGGCATCCGGATTCACCAACACACTGGGATGTGCAGAATAAGATAAATAATACTTTGATGAAACTCTCGAAAGAGATGAATTTGCCGCTTGTTGTGACTTGTGATGCGCACTATATAAAGCACGAAGATCAGGATGCGCACGAGGTGTTGCTTTGTATTGGTACAGGTTCGCGCATTACGGACGAGAAGCGCATGTCGCTTAAGGAATTCCAGTTGCACGTGATTACACCTGACGAGTTATTGCCACGTTGGCAGAAAACTTGTCCAGAGGCGATATTGAATACGAAGAAAATTGCGGATAGCTGTAATGTAACGATTGATCTTGGGCGCATTTTGATTCCAAAATTTCCAATTGATACAGGCGAGACAGAGAAACAGTATTTAGATAATATGGTGTTCCGTGGTTTGGCGGAGCGTTATGGCTACCTTAGTAAAGAAGAAGCGCAAACGAAGACGGTAGAAGAAATTCGCCCTCTTCTTTCGAAAGAGATTTTGGAGCGCATTGATTATGAACTTTCGGTTGTCGATAAGATGGGTTATAACGGTTACTTCCTTATCGTGCAGGACTTTATTAACTGGGGTAAGAACCAGGGAATTATTTATGGCCCTGGGCGTGGTTCGGCGGCAGGTTCGTTACTAGCGTATGCGATTCATATTACGGATTTGGATCCATTGAAATATGATTTGCTCTTTGAGCGTTTCTTGAACCCAGACCGTATCTCGATGCCGGATATTGATACCGATATTCAGGATAACCGCCGTGACGAGGTGATTGAGTATTGTACGCAGAAGTATGGTAAGGGGCGCGTGAGTAACATTGTCACCTTCGGTAAGATGATGGCGAAGAACGCGGTGCGTGACGTGGCGCGCGTTTTGGATGTGCCTTATGCAGAGGCGGATAGGATTGCGAAGTTGGTACCGGACCCAGTGATGGGGCATCATGTGAAGCTGAAAGACGCGATTAAAGATGATCCGGATTTAAAGAAGGAATATGAGACGAACCCGACCGCGAAAGAGGTGATTGACCTTGCGATGCGTCTCGAGGGTACGATTCGTTCGCACGGCGTGCACGCTTGTGGCGTGGTGATTGCGCCAGATGATTTGGTGAAGTTTATGCCTCTCGAGGTTTCGGCGAAGGGGCCGCTTGCGACGCAATATCCTGGTCCGCAGGTTGAGGAGCTTGGTCTTCTTAAGATGGACTTTTTGGGCTTGTCGAACCTTTCGGTGATTCAGCAGGCACTTCGTATTATTAAGAAGGTTCATGGCAAAGTAATCGACATGAATAAGTTGCCGCTAGACGATGATAAAGTATATGAACTATTCCGGCGGGGTGATACGACAGGTGTATTCCAGTTTGAATCTGCGGGCATGAAGCGTTATTTGCGTGAACTTCAGCCGACGGCGTTTGATGATCTTATCGCTATGAACGCGCTTTATCGTCCTGGTCCGATGCAGTTTATCGAGAGCTTTATTAAGCGTAAACATGGGGAAGAGCCGATTACTTATTTGCATCCTGGACTTGAGAATTCGCTCAAGAATACCTATGGTATTTTGATTTACCAGGAGCAGTTCATGCAGGCGTCGAAGGAATGGTGTGGTTTTACTGGTGGTCAGGCGGATACTTTGCGTAAGGCGGTCGGTAAAAAGAAAGTTGACCTCATGAACAAGATGAAGCCGCTGTTTATTGAGGGCGCAGTGAAGGTTGGTGGAGCGACAGAGGAGATTGCTGAAACATTCTGGAGTCAGTTACTAGACTTCGCGAACTACTGTTTCAATAAGAGCCATGCAGCGTGTTACGCTTTGGTCGCCTATTGGACGGCGTATCTGAAGACTTATTATCCAGATGCCTTTATGGCGGCATTGATGACGGCGGATATGCGCTGGACGGATCGCTTGGCGATTGAGATGACTGAATGTAAGCATATGGGTATTCCGGTGCTAGGTCCAGATATCAATGAATCTTATGCAGACTTCGCGACGGTCGGTAAAGAGAATAAGATTCGCTTTGGTCTAGCGGCGATTAAGGGTATGGGTAAAGCGCTCGCCGAAGAGGTGATTGAGGAGCGCGACAAGAATGGTCCGTTTAAATCGATTTGCGATTTCGCTAAGCGCGTAAATGCGACAAAATTTAATAAGAAATCTTGGGAATCGGCGATTAAGACAGGCGTGTTTGATAGTTTTGGCGACCGCTCAGATTTGTTATTTAACCTAGATAAGATACAAGCTTATGGTGCGAAATTACAGAAGGATGCAGCGTCAGGGCAGACGGATTTGTTTGGTGCGATGGGCGCGGCAGTAGAGATTCCAGAGGTAGAAATCCAGCCAGCACCGACAAAATATACCGATAAAGAACAGTTGATGTGGGAGCGCGATTTGATGGGGCTTTATATTTCCGCGCATCCACTCGATAAGTACGATACGTATTTTCAGGAGCAGACGATGCCGACGAATGAGATAAAGCCAAATCTTGATGGCGCCTCGGTGATTGTTGGTGGTTTGATTACAAATGTGCGTACGTTGATTACGAAGTCTGGCTCAAAGATGGCTTTCGTGAAGATAGAGGATAAACTAGGCGAGATTGAAGTGACGGTATTTCCGCGAACCTTCGAAGAAGTTGGCGCGAAGTTGATTGTTGATACTGTTGTAAAGGTGTCTGGTAAGGTGAATGCGCGCGATCGTGATGGCGTGATGACGGACGAGGCGAAAATTAACGCCGAAGAGATCACGGTCGTTACAGACGAGGAATTAGATAATTATGAGTCGACAGGTGCGACCCTGAAGACGCCAACGAAGGGTGTGGCGCCATCGAGGCCGCGCGGAAAGACGGCGGCGACATCAGTAGGAGGTGGCTATCGTAAGAGTGCAGAGAAGCCGGCGACACATTTTAAGACTTCAGAGAGCGAAATAAATGCGCAACCAGCGAAACTAAAGAAGTTGTTTGTTCGTGTAGAAGATTCTTCGAGGACGGATGATTTAATAAGCTTGAAGAAGATTTGCGGCACTTATCCTGGATTGTCTGAGGTGATTTTGGTGATTGGGCCAGATAAGAAGGCGATGCGTATGCCGTTTAGAGTAGAGCTGGAAGATATATTGCTATCTGGTCTGAAAGAAATATTTGGCGACGAAAACGTAGTCGATAAATAGATAAGTGTTAAATGTGGCTATTCTTGTCTGAATAGTTATTGTATAGATTGTCGTGGATGCTTGGGTGGCCGATCTTGTTGGCGGCCTTTACGACCTCGGTGACGTCGTCAGTAATCTTATAGATTTTGCGGTCGTTCGCCTTAATGGTATGAAGTTGGCGCTGCATCTTAGTTTCAAAGAATTTGTCGAGTGGCTTCCAAAAGTTTTTACCAATGAGGAACATTGGCATTTTTGGCATTTTGCCTTCCTGCATCAAGATGAGAATCTCGGAGAATTCGTCAAGTGTGCCGAAACCGCCAGGGAAGAACACGTAAACTTTACTAGCGATAGTGAGCATTACTTTGCGGGCGAAGAAATAGCGAAATTCGATAGAATCGGTGACATATGGGTTGATATGCTGCTCGTGTGGAAGTTCGATATTGAGGCCGATGCTGCGACCGCCGGCTTCATAACAACCCTTGTTGGCGGATTGCATAATGCTTGGGCCGCCACCGGTGATAACGGCGTGTCCGTTTTGGGCGAGTTCATAACCGAGCTTTTCGGCGAGCTTGCACCATTTGCCGTCTTCTGGAAGACGGGCAGAGCCAAAGATGGTGACGCCTTGGGCAAAGGTGCGAATTTTGGCAAGACCTTCTTCTAGGTCTTTTGCGTAACGCAGAGATCGTTCGACATCATCGATATCGAGCTTTTCATTAGCGATGGCGTCTAGCCAGTTTGTTACTGCTTCATCCATTAGCGAACCTCCTCAATTGGCATATTATGTAATCTGGCGTTTTTTGTAAGGATTCCGTCTTTGCTACCGATATGCTGGACGACGGAAGTGGAATTTGCGCTAGCGAAGATAAGGGAATCGACGAAAGATTTGCCGTCGGCGTAGGCCGCAAGGAAACCGGAACCAAAGGCATCGCCGGCGCCGGTGGAATCTTTAATAGGGACATCTTCGTAGAGACCGGCGCGGTAGATTTCTTTACTATCAGCGGCAATTGCGCCTTGGTTGCCGTCGGTAATAATAACATTAGGAACATAGTTGCGAAGTTTCGATACAAGCTCGGTGAGAAGTTTGCCTTCAACAACTTTTTGAGCCTCGGACTTGTTTAGGAGAAGAACGTCAACGTCAGTAAGAAGACCAAGGAACTTGCGAAGATGCTCGAGCTCGAGGTTTCCTGGGTTGAACATAATTTTTGTGCCAAGTGATTTAGCCTTCGTGAAGAAGCGATCAAGTATATCCATCTCACCACGGAAGGTGGTGACATAGAGCCAGTCAGGGCAGGCGGTCTCGAGGTCATCTGGGCTTAGCGCATCGAAGTGGGCGCTGGCGCCGCGGCATGTGAGGATGGTGCGTTCGCCGCTCGGAGCGAGCAGGACGACAGAATAACCGGTCTGGTAACGGTTCAAATAAGTAATATAGCTGGAATCAATACCTTCGTCATCGAGGGAATTGAGAATTGCTTGACCGGCTGGATCATTTGAGATGCAGCCCATAAAGATAGATTCGTGACCATGGCGAGCAAAAGTAGTAGCGGCATTAGTAGCACCACCGCCGGTGCCGAATTTGATTTTGTCGATATCTACCTTGGTGCCAAGTTCGATTTGGTTGAAAAAGCCACGGCTGTTAGTGCCGAAATCATCATGATCGATAAGATAGACATCTTGGAGAGCGGCTCCGATGCTAACGATACGTGCCATTAGATTGGATCCTCCTTTTCGGTTTCGGCCATTAAGGCATCATACATCTGTTGCTGGTTAGGGGCGTTTGCGATTGCGCTGCCGACATTTACAACAGTTACACCGCCATGAACGAGGGTGCGGATATTTTCAAGATTTGCGCCGCCATCCCAACCGATTTCAATGCCGCTGTGAATTTCCTGGATTAGCGGGATTTTCTCGAGGAGAAGAATATCGGCAGTGCCGCCATATTTGCCCATTTCGCCAGAGAAGATCATAGCGTGATCGGCTGCTTCGAGAACGGCTTTGATGGAAGGAGGGTAAACGCTTTTGACGAGAGCAACGCCGACTTTCATGCCGTTTTGCTTGAGCGTGTCAAAGATAGGGAGAAGGTCGTCTTTGGCTTCCGCATGAAAAATGACGAGATTCGGATGAAGCTTGATAAGATTATCGACATGAGCGGCAGGGTTGGCAGTCATCATATGGATGTCGACTTGCCAGCCTTTTGGCCACCAGCAAGCGGTCTCGTTAACGGTAACATCTGGAGAGAGGGTGCCGTCGGAAATGTCGATATGAGCACGCTTAGTGAAAGCGTTATATTTTTGGACAATTTCTTTATATTCGGTTGGATTTTTAGTTAAGATTGTTGGTGCGACAATGGAGATAGCCATTTATTATACCTCGTCTAATTTTTGGCAGCGCCGTTTATATCTTTCATCTGGGAGCGGTTTTGCAGCCAGGAATGAATCTAATATTTCAGTAAAGTGGTCGCGGGCGTTATCTGCGGAGATGCAGAGAACATTCGCATCATTATGCTCGCGAGTTTCACGTGCAGCGTCGGCGGTTTCGCAGAGAGCAGCACGGATGCCCTTATAGCGGTTGGCCTGCATGCACATGCCTTGACCGGAACCGCAGAGAAGAACGCCGAAGGAATCGTCTGGGTTTTTAAGGACGGCTTCGGCGACTTTTCTGGCATAATCATTAAAATCGTCCTCGGCGTTGTATTCGGTGGCACCAAAATCAGTATAGGAGAACTGTTGGTTAACGAGCCAGTCGATGACTTCGTTTTTTAGTTGGTAGCCACGGTGGTCAGCGCCGAGATAGATATGCATTTTATTCTTTGCCCATCTTGCCGAAGTCGACACTAAGTTCTACGAGACGGTTGCTGTAGCCCCATTCATTGTCGTACCATGCGACGACCTTGATGAGATTGCCGTCGACGACATCGGTGAGTTTGAGATCGACGATACAGCTGTGAGCGTTGCCGCGGTAATCGATAGAAACGAGTTCTTCGTCGGTAGCAGCGAGGATGCCCTGATAGTAATCTTCTTTCGCGGCGCGGCGGAAGATGTCGTTGATTTCTTCGATGCTAGTTGGGCGCTTGCTGATAGCGGTAATGTCTGAGAGGGAAACAACTGGAGTTGGGACGCGGACGGAAAGACCATTGAATTTACCCTTGAGGCTAGGGATTGTAAGAGCGGCGGCTTTGCTGGCGCCGGTAGTCGTAGGGACGATATTTTCAGCAGCGTTGCGAGCTTCGCGGAGGTCCTTGGCCGGAGCATCCTGAAGTTTTTGGCTGGCAGTGTAGCTGTGAACGGTGGTCATCATGGCTTTTTCAATGCCGAGGTTATCCTCGAGAACCTTCATGACCGGTGCGATACAGTTGGTCGTGCAAGATGCGTTGGAAATGATTTCGTCGTCAGCGGTAATTTCATCTTCGTTAACGCCGAGGACGATAGTCTTTGCGCCTTCGCCTTTGGCTGGGGCAGAGATGACAACCTTTTTAGCGCCAGCATCAATGTGTGCACGAGCCTTGGCTGGATCGGTGAAGAAACCGGTAGATTCGATGACGACATCGACGCCCATATCTGCCCAAGGGAGATTGGCTGGTTCCTTTTCGGCGAGAACGCGAATTTTCTTGCCGTCGACGATGATATTTTCGTCATCATAATCTACGGTGAGGCTATAAGTGCCGTAGTTTGAATCGTATTTTAAGAGATGTGCGAGAGTTTTTGCGTCGGTTAGGTCGTTGATAGCAACAATCTCGGTATCTTCACGCTCAAAAGCAATTTTGAAAGCGTTGCGACCGATGCGCCCAAACCCATTGATTGCAAGTTTGACCATTTTATGTTTACTCCTATAAAAATCTAGATTTTACTTATGCTTATTATATCATATCTAGTGTTGTATAATAGGGGAAACGAAAGGAGTTTTTTAATGGCAGATTTTAACCAGATTTTGGATCCGGGCGAATATAAGGACGGTACGATTAACGTTGTAATCGAAATCCCAACCGGCAGCAATCATAAGATTGAATGGGATCGCAAGCGCGCTTGCTTTATGCTTGATCGCATTGAGCCAATTGCATTTGCAAAGCCTTGCAACTACGGTTTCATTCCACAGACGATTGATGAGGATGGTGATGAGCTAGATGTTCTCGTTGTAACTGATCAGCCACTTACGACTGGTATTTATCTCAAGGCGCGCGTGCTTGGCGTGATGAAGTTCGTTGACGATGGGGAAGTTGACGATAAGATTATCGCGGTCGTTGACGATGATCGTAACAACGGTGACGCTGTTAAGACGCTTGAAGATTTGCCAAAGCGCTGGTTCGAGCAGGTTGAGTTCCACTTCAATCATTACAAGGATCTCAAGAAACCTGGCACAACTACGGTTAAAGGTTTCTTTGGCGTCGATGAGGCTACGAAAGTTATCGAAGCTTCGATTGAACGCTGGCAGAAGGCGAACTAGAAAACGCTTTACTTTGAAAAGGAAAGGAGTCGCGCATGTCGCGACTTCTTTTTTCATATATAATAAGGTTATGGATAAAGTGTTTTCTCGAAAAGCTATATTATTAAATATCTTAATACTTGTTGCTAGTATTTCGATGTTTCCGTTAATACAGCTCTTTGGGAATGGTGATATCTTTTGGATTTATGTGTTAGTGTTATTTGTGCTTAGTACTTATAGTGCTTCGGTTTATTTTCAGAAGATGAAAAGAATAAATAATGTGCCAGTAGCGGGAGCAATGCCAGGTGCAAATCCTGTATCCGTGAGTGGGGACGGTGCGCCACAAATGACGCAGCAGCCAAACCGCAAGTTAGCGCTATTGCAATCTTTAGCGTTGGCGAGTGGGGTCATTGAAGCGATTTCTATTGTGGCTACAATTATCCTTTTTTCCAATCCTCAACCAGTATCAATAATTGCTATAATAACTGTTCCTACCTGTGTTATAAATGGCGTCATTTTGTTAGTGTTGATTTTGGCTTGCTCTATGCAAAAGAATAAGAATGGGACAGCTATCAATAAGTCGACTGGTTCAAAAAAGAACGGTACGTTCTAAATAGAATTAAAAGTCGGTTGCAATAAATGCGGCTGATTTTTTAAGTCTCGTTTTAAGCTTGAACGAGATAATAGAGAAAAATAACAGAAAGGAAGAGGATGTTTAAGAACATGCTGAAGAGGAGCTGGCTGTCGATTAGTCGGAAGCTTGGACGGACGATTGTGCTGACGCTGATTTTCTTCATGATGGCGAACTTGGTGCTCGCGACAATAACAATTAAGACTGCGGTAGGTGCGCAGATGGATTACGCGAAGTCGACACTCGGCGGAACGGTGACGGTGCAGGCAGATATGGACGCAATTCGTGAGTCGCAGAAAGAGCAGATGGAGTCTGGAGCGGATCGTAAAGAGATGTTTGGTCAGATGTCGAGACCGAAGGTAAGCGTCGAGACGGCAAACAAGATTGCGGGCTACTCTGAGTATGTAAAAGATTATTCCTATGAGGTGAGCGCGTCAGCGAATTCGAATGAGCTCGAGACGGTCGAGAGCGAACAGCCGAGCGTTGGCGCGGGTGGTCCTGGTGGATTTCCGGGTGCACCTGATTCTAGCCAGAGCGACGATGATGCAGAGCTAGATAAGGATATTACGATTTCCGGTATCAATGCGTATGCATATATTTCGGCAGTTAAAAATGAGACGATGGAAATTAAAGATGGTACGTATTTCGATGAGGATACAGATGACAGTGCTTTGATTTCTTATGAGTTTGCGGAGCTAAACGAGTTGAAAGTTGGGGATACTTTTAAGATTAAAAATGTTTATTCGACGAGTTCAGTGAAGCTGACGGTGATTGGCATTTATGATACGAGTGAAGAACGTGCGGATGCGAATACGATTTATATGAATACCGCAACGGCGGCGAAGTTCTTGAAAGAAGAAGGTTATAATAACGGGAACTTCGACGTTGGGAATGTAAGTTATTATATGCTCGACTCGGATAAGGCAGAGGAGTTTTTTGAGAAGATTAAAGCGGATTTCCCGGAACTAGCCGAGAACAATATGAAGGTCGCGGTCGATACGAGTGAATATGACGCGATGGCTGGCTCGATTGAGAGTGTCGGTAGCTTTGCGACGACGATTCTTGTTATTGTGATTGTGGCAGCAATAATCATTGTGACCTTGATTGTGACTTTGAATGTGCGTGATCGTCGCTATGAGATGGGCGTGTTGCTTTCGCTCGGTGCACACAAGCGAAATGTGGTGGCGCAGATTGCGACGGAGCTTGTGATTGTTGGAACGGTAGGCTTTGTCTTGGCGTCCTTGTCGGGGACATTCCTTGCAAAGTCGATGGGGCAGAGCATCCTTGAGTCGCAGACAACGGCTTCGCAGCAGCAAAAGGAGAAGAACTTTGGTAGGCCAACTGCGCCAATGGGTGGCTCGTCTGACTCGTCGAGCGGTATGCCAAGTATGCCGGATATGCCTGGGGCAGGTTCGAATATGAAGCAGATGATGGCACAAGGTCGTGAGCAGACAGTTGAACTAGATATCAATGCGACACCGATTGACTTTGTATTGCTATTCGCGACAGGTTATCTGGTGATTATCTTGGCTTTGATCTTGCCTTCGGTAAATATGATGCGCTATCAACCTAAAGAAATCTTGGCGGGGAAGGAGTAAATATGAAAAAGACGAATGTTTTGAAGGTGGAGAATTTGGAGTATTCGTATCAGAATGCTTCGGGCGAGCAGAAGGTTCTGAAGGGAATTAATGCGGAGTTTAAGGCCGGCAAGATGTATGCGATTGTTGGCGAGAGCGGCTCGGGCAAGACGACGTTCTTGTCGCTCATTTCGGCGCTCGATAAGATTCAGGAGGGGGATATTGCTTATAATGGCAAGAGTGTGCGCAAGATTGGCGGTTCGGAATTTCGCCTGAAATATGTGAATATCGTGTTCCAGTCGTATAACCTGATCAAATATATGACTGCGCGCGAAAATGTGCAGGTGGCGATTGACTTTGATAAGCGAAAAGTGTTGCCGGACAAATATCTTGCTCAGGTTGGTTTGACCGAGGAAGAGGGTGGTCGTTTAATCAATAAACTCTCTGGTGGACAGCAACAGCGCGTGGCGATTGCGCGGGCGATTGCATCGAATTCGCCGATTATTGTGGCGGATGAGCCGACGGGAAACTTAGACGAGGATACGGAGGAGAAGATTATTGATATCTTCCGTGAGCTAGCGCATAAGGACGGGAAGATTGTGATTATTGTGACGCACTCGCGCCGTGTAGCTGAGCATGCGGATAAGGTGTTGCATTTGAGAAGGGGGAAGTTGACGTAAAGAGGGGAGAAAGGTATAATTGAGGTAGGTTCTGGGAGACCAGGACTTACCTCAGGAGAGGGTCCGTACGATTATGCGCGGATGATTTTCGGGAATACCCGCGTCCTCCTACGAAAGTAGGAGTATATTTTTTGTTTTGAGAAAAAATTGAAAAGCTTCTTTAATTTTTATCTGTTCGTCCAGTGTTAATTCTTGAATCCTGTCTGTTAGCGAGTAGAGTAAAGAATGTCGCCTCGGTTCATAATGATGAAATTTTTAAGTTTCCGCTTAATGAAATAATTATAGGCGTATTGAAGAGAAGTGCAGAGTGGCACATTTTGGATATTCATTAATTCCATAACTAAAAAACCGTCAGGTGTCTTTAATTGTGTTTCCGCTTTTTGAGTTAGAAAGCGAATACTCCTGAAAACTAAAGGCGCCTTAACTTCGTATTTGATTCCATCAACTAGAAAATCTGGCGTTTTCATTTTCCAAGGATAGTGTACTTCTGGGATTTTTACTATTGTATGCGGACGAAAGGCTTCGGCGATTGCGCCGAGTGCGAATATCTCTGATGAATATAGCTGAGAATGGCCAAAAATATAGTCTTTTGTGTCGGTATGAAAATACCGATCGAGAAAATGTTTCTTTGGCTGTAGTATGATTTTGGTTTTAACCATAAGTATATTATATCGGGGGAGAGGAGGGCTTGTAAAACGATGAATAACAGAGGTGATTTGAGTTTTTTGACTATTTTTGAAAAGAGTGCATAATAATTGTGCTCATTCGGTGGCGTAGATGTTATAATAGAATTGTCTAAACCAATTTTAATTATCGCACCTAGCTGCAAATGTAAATCGCACAGTTTGCGTCTTGCTCGAGAGTATTAATCAGGGCATCGCGCTTAACATTCTGGAGCATTGCGCAAGTGATGGTCTAGGTGCGATTTGGTTTAGACACCCGCGCGGTGTCCTGTTTTTTATATGAATATCCGACACCGGCAACGGTGTCTTTTCTTTTGTGGCGTTAGGGGTTAGGAGGCGCCACGAACTCAAAACGTCTTTATGGACAATACTATACTATCGCAAATCCTTTTGAAACGGTCGGTTTTTACAAGTGGCTCGAGGAGGTCGGAGTAGATAATGATACAGTTATTCTGGAACCTTTTGCTGGTGCAAATAATATTCCTAGAATGATCATAGAGGATGATGTAATTTCTGAATCGAGATGGGCTTGTTTCGATTTGGAGCCAGGTGAAAATGTTTTTCCTGAATTTGAGATAGAGCAGAAGGACACTATAAAAAATTTTCCTAAGGGCTTCAAAGTTGCTATTACTAATCCTCCATACTTGAGTAAAAATTCTGCAACTAGAAGAGGCTTAGATTATCCAGATACAGAATACGATGATTTATACAAGCTTAGTTTAGATGTAATGTTGAAAAATACGCCATATGTTGCGGCGATTATTCCTGAGACTTTTATAACGTCTGGCTTGTTTCACGAGAGGCTTCATTCGGTCATCTCTCTAACTTGTAAGATGTTTTCTGATACGGAGTGTCCTGTATGCCTGGCATTGTTTGTTCCGGCGAAGAAGGCACCGAAATCGTTTGATATATATCGGATGAATGAACTTCTAGGATCTTTTTCTGAATTATCTGAAGGTGATGTAAAAGACGTGTTAGGAATTTCTTGGAAATTTAATGATCCAGATGGGGAAGTCGGAATATGGTGCGTTGATAATACGCGCGGAAACTCAATATATTTTGGGGATGGGGATCTAATACCAAAAAAGGAAATCAAAAACACTTCCAGGTCTATTACGAGAGTTGGGGGTCTTCCTGATGGTATTAATTTGGGAAGATTTACTGAATGTTGCAACGACATCTTAAAGAAATATAGAAAAGATACGAAAGATGTCTTTATGGCTTCGTTTAAAGGACTTAGAGTGGATGGGTTATATCGTCGAAGATTAGATTTTGCTACTGCTCGTCGAATAATGAATTTGGCAATTTTCGAAATTGCGAAGGAGATGAGTAAAAATGAGGAAAATTGATTTTGAAGGTCCATTTAGGAAAGCTTTAGAAGAGAACATATCAGAGGTCAGGGAGGCGGTTTTATCGAAAAATGAAGATATGTGGTTAAAAATACGCAATTATTCGGAGCGATTTGATTTACCGATTAAGTATATAGAACATAAAATACTATCTGATAATATTTTTGCAAACCAGTTTGCTAAGGATCCTAGAAAGCAATCTTTGCATCAGAGAGTTGCAGCTGACTTTATAAAAACTATGACTGGCGTATTTGATTTTTGCCCACTACCTGCTGGAGGGAGAAACGCTTTATATATTTGTAATGACGGAATTGTGAGAAAGGGCAGTGGGGCTTCTCACGGATTAACGAAATCTATTGATTTTTGCTGGAGATTTGAAGACTGTATGTATTATGCGGCACATAAGCATACTGAGGCGAATGGCGGCGCGCAGGATAACCAGTCAAATGACTTAACTGCGTTTTTAATAAATGCATCGAAATCTACTCTTGCAAATACATATTTCATAGCGATTGGCGACGGTGATTATTATCAAAGGGAATGTCCTGAGGTTGATGCAAAAAATATGAGTCGACTAGATTATATGAATGAGAAATATGGCTCTAAATACGCCTATGCTATGTCCTCGAATGATTTAGAAGCGTTTATGATTGAGCATTCTGGATCTAAGATAATAAAAACTGACAGTGTATAGTACATTTCTGCGACGAAAGAAAAGCTAGTCTGTAGCCCGAGAGTGACGAGCCATGCTTTTTTCGTGCTATCATTTTAAGTAATAGATTAGCTAGGAGGACGTTATGCGTGGTCTGGAATCATCTCGAAATAAGACGGTAGAAAATACGAGAGATACGAGAAGTGAGTGGGATTCGCTAAGCGATAACTATGAGTCATATGAGAATGACACGCGTACTATGCAAGAGATTGGCGCGAAGGTGCTCAGCATGGAAGGAATTGATGACGATATCTTAAACGCCCTTCGTAGTGTAATGGAGGAATCTTCTGATTTGGATCAGATGCGAGGGCAGGAGAGTAAAGAGAATATTCTCGGCGATGACGAGCCGCAAAGCAAAAGCGAAGGTCCAAGAACGGCCGAAGAAAGCATTAGAATGTTTGAGGATGCTATTAATAATAGCTCTGATGACGAGCAGAAGAACGAAACGCCTATTTCGGGTCTTTTTTAGGGAATTTGCTATAATAAAACTATAGAAACTTAATGGAGGAAATCCCAGAATGGCATTTCTAAAAGCTTTTGGTGGTGCACTTGGTGGCTCGTTTGCTAACCAGTGGTTGGAATACATGGCTCCACCTAGCACGATGACCGAGCACACTTTAATTGCAAAGGCTGTCGCAGTCAAGAAAGATGGTAGCGAAAACAACGATGGTGAAGAAAACGCGAACGTTATTTCTAACGGTTCGAAGTTTATGGTTCCAGAAGGTACCTGTCTTATTACCGTTGAGAATGGCGCAATCGTTAGCGTTGTTGCTGAACCAGGTGGCTACACTTATACTTCCGAAAACATCCCAGAAGCTAAGTCGATGTTTGCTGGTGATGGCTTCTTCGCAAGTACCTTTGGTCAGAGCTTCAAGCAGTTTAAGTTTGGCGGCCAGCCAGGTAACCAACAGCAAGCTTACTACGTAAACCTCAAGGATATCATGGGCTTGCCATATGGTACTCAGAATCCTATCCGCTATACCGATGGTAAGTTCGGCGGTGCGATGCTTGCAGTCACAAGCAACGGTACCTACTCCATCAAGGTCGTAGATCCAGTTCTCATGTTCAAGAATCTTATTCCAACCGATGTTACTTCCGGCCAGGGCCGTGCACAGTTTGACCTCGGTGAAGGTGATGGTGGTGTCGAAGATAGCCTCTTCTCAGGCTTTATCGGCTCGCTCGCAACCGCACTTTCCGCATTTACTAAGGGCGGTAAGTCTATCGACGATATTCAGGGTGGTACAACTGAATTTGCAAAGAGCGTCAACGAAGCAGTAGAGCAGAACTATCAGTGGGGTACCAAGTATGGTATCGCAGTCGTTAATGTCCAGCCACGTGGCCTCGATTGGGACGAAGCTTCTGTCGAGAAAGTCGACAAGTTTACTACTGGCTACATGATGCAGGGCAATATCGGCAATGCTTACGCACAGACTCAGGTCGCCGAAGGTATCAACGCGGCTGGTAACAATGCCGGCACTGGTGGCATCATGGGCATGGGCTTTGGTATGGGCTCGATGGGTGCAGCCGGCGTCAATGTCATGAATAATGGCGGTGGTGACAATCCAATCGCGCAGCAGATGCAACAGGGCAACACTCCTGCTCAGCCAGAAACTCCAGCAGAAGAAGCGCCAAAAACACCAGAAACTCCAGCGGAGTAATCTAGGTGGCTGAACTTTCAGCTAAGAACGGTCTGAATCGCTGTCCTCATTGCGGGGGCAGCGATATCGCGACCGATGCAAAAAGCGGAAAATTGAAGTGTAAGACTTGCAAGACGCTTTTTGATGCCAAAAGCAGTAATGCTGCCGGCGGCATGGACAAGCTGGAGGGTGACAAAGTTCATTTGGGCGCAGCGGATATTGTGCCTGGCGAAGACATTATTCTTACTTTTAAATGTCCGGCTTGTGGTGCGGAAGTAGTGCTTAATACTGAAGAGGCGACGAGTGCTTCTTGTCACTGGTGTCGCCACATTTTTTCGGCAAATGAGCAGATGCCGAATGGTGCGATTCCGGATTTAGTTCTGCCATTTAAGATGACGAAAGAAGAAGCAGTCGAGAAGGTTCGCAATGCGGTCGATTTGAGCTCGTCGTCGCTTAATACAGAATTCAAAGAGAAGTTCAACCCAGAGGAAGTACGTGGGGTTTATTTCCCATACATGATCATTGATTTGAATTCGCATTGGACTTCGGATGGGGAAGCGCAGAAGACCATCGGTGAAGCGACGCATCCGCCTTATGAATATGAGGAGTATCTGATTTCGCGTGAGTTTGACCTATTGGTCGATGATTTGACGGTCGAATCATCAGCTAATCGGTTGAATCAAGATACCTATGTCAATTCGAATAATATTATTAATGCGATTTTGCCTTATGATACAGAGAACGCGGTAGCGTGGAATGCAAATTATTTGCGCGGCTATGCTTCCGAGCGTCGCAGTGTTGATACGGACAGTTTGAAAGAGGTAGTGGCGCTACAAGCTGGCGATGTGGCACGTCGTAAGATTAAGACGGATGCGCCGCAATATGATCGCGGGATTCACTGGGAACACGAACACTTAAAAGTGAATGGCTCAAAGTGGAAGGCGGCATATTTGCCGGTTTGGCTATATAGCTACAAGGGTGAAAAAGATTCGCGCATTTATTATATCGCGATCAATGCGCGTACCGGCGAGACGGTTGGTTGTGTGCCGACGAAAGGCAGTTCTGGCCAGAATATCGAGGCGCGCCATCATCATGAAAATGAAACTCGATTTGAGATTAAGAATCTAAAAGCGAAGGATGATTTCTCGAAGAAGGGCAAATCATACAAGAAAGAAATCGATTTCCGCAATGATGAGCGCGTAATTGGTTCATTATCGCATGGGCGCGATGAGATGCTTGGCGTAGAACGTGCGCGTTTCCGTAACGGTGCGAATTATACGCAGCCGAATAAGATGAGCTCGGGTAGTGCATGGTCAATTATAATTATTGTTTTTATTGGTATATATTTGGCGACTGTCGTATTGTTTACGGCGCTTGGCGGTGTTAGTGGCGGTTCGCATTCGCATAGTGGCAGTAGTAGTAGTTTGTCGCATGATTACGGTTCGAGCTATTCATCTGGTAGCAGTTATAGTTCAGGCTCGAGCTATTCGTCGGGTAGCGACTCAAGCAGTGGGTTTACTTATGATTGGTAAAAGAGGGCAATAAAATGGCAAGAATGAAAAAAGCAGAAAAAAATGGAATAAACCGTTGTCCGAATTGTGGCGGCTCCGATGTGAAACTCGACATGAAGTCGGGGAAATTGAAGTGTAATTCTTGCCGCACGCTTTTTGATGATGTTTCGGCGAATGCTCGTGGTGGCGTTGAGGATTTGAAGGGGATAAATATTGATGGCGGGGCAGAGAATATTATTCCTGATGAAAAAGTAATCGTAACTTTGAAGTGTCCGGCTTGTGGGGCGGAGGTTGTGATCAATACCGACGAGGCAGTAAGTGCGCGTTGTCACTGGTGTCGTCATATCTTGTCCTTGAACGAAAAGATGCCGAATGGTGCAGTGCCAGATTTGGTTTTACCATTTAAGACAGAGAAAGAGATTGCTGAAGAGAATATTCGCGCATTTGTGAAAAAGCGTCGTTTCTTTGCGCATCCGAAGTTCCGTAAGGAATTTTCGCCCGAGAATGTTATGGGCGTTTACTTGCCATATCTTATTGTCGACGTGAATGCGCATGCTGAGATGAAGGGTGAGGCGGAGCATTTAATTCGTCGTTATACTTCTGGAAGTGGAAACCATAAGACAACTTATTATGATGCAGAAGCTTTTGCGGTGACGCGTGATTTTGATCTCCTGGTTGATGATTTGACAATTGAATCTTCAAGCGAACGTTTGCAGCAAGATGTGCGCGTGAATACAAATAATGTAATCAATGCAATTATGCCATTTGATACGGAGAATTGTGTCGAGTGGAATCCTGGATATTTGCATGGTTTTGCGAGTGAGCGTCGCGATACAAATGTTGATGATCTGAGAGCGCAGCTAAGGTTGCAGGTCGGAGATATTGCCCGCTATAAAGTGAAAGAATCAATGGAATATTATAACCGTGGTGCAAGGTGGGATTCGGAAGAAATAACGACGAAAGGCGCTAAGTTTAAGGCGGCTTATTTGCCAGTTTGGCTATATAGCTATTTGCAAGTTAGCGGCGATAAAAAGATGCTTCATTATGTCGCAGTAAATGCACGTACTGGTGAAACAATGGGTTCGGTACCAATCAACAAGACGCGCTTGTTTATTATCGCGGCAATTATTGAAATTATTGGTGCAGTCATGGGCTTTTGGTGGATAAAATTCTGGCTCTTTACCGACGTTGATGACGATAATCCATTCTGGCTCGGCTTTGCTGGCTTGACGCCAGGTTTCATCTTTTATTGGGTTAAGGCGGCGAAATATCGCAATATGAATGCGCGTCACAAACATGAAGCGGATACTCCTTCGGAAATAAAGAATATGCAGAAGACCGACGTGTCGCTTGGGCGAAGAAACCGGTTGCGCAGTGCAAGTATTGCGGGGCGAAATGATTCAATTGTGAAGGGTGTAGTCGCAAAGGCTGGCGAGCGAATGATGGGTGAAAAGATGGCGAATTTCCTCGGCATTGGTAAGATGGTTGGAGCGACGCCGAAAGAGACGCCGGTCGGTCAGCAAACTGAAGCGGAAATCGTGAAGAATAAAGAGAATGCGGCGAAAGTAATTAAAATCGTATTTATTACAATTTTCGTTGTTCCGGTAATTATTTTCGCGATAGCATTCGTGATTATTCTTTGTACTGGTGGTTTTGAACGTTATTCGAAGCATGATAAATCTAAGGATAGCGACAGTTCTGTTTCGGAGAATTTCTCGGAGATGAAGGATAAGTTGGTTCGCACAAAATATATAACGAGTTCGATTGTGCATGAAATAGCATTTTATAATAAGAATTCGGCCGATTCATATTCGAGATACGATATGAGCGATGAACTATATAGTGGTGGCATATATGCTTCATATACGGAATTCAATAAGAGCGATTTATTTCGTCA
This sequence comes from Candidatus Saccharimonadota bacterium, assembly GCA_017510835.1. Lineage (GTDB taxonomy): Bacteria > Patescibacteriota > Saccharimonadia > Saccharimonadales > Saccharimonadaceae > UBA2834. The sequence continues at coordinate 10,333 of JAFWLZ010000028.1, read as the reverse complement.
TTCGTTAGTGACGGATGCGGGGAAGGACCTCGATAAAATCGTTAAAGGTGCTGGTTTAACTGAGCGCTTAACGAATGGCTACAATAATGAAGATGGAAAAGAAATGACGATGCGCTTGTATGCTGAGAGGAATAGAAAAGAAGATAAGTATGATTTCTGCGATTTGCGCGAGATAAAAATGAGCGAATCGGCGAGACTCGGTAATACTTACCGGGTAGTATTGAATTGTGTAGAATTGACGGACGACGATGTCGAAGCGAATAACATAAAGATTGACTAGTGGTAGAATAGAGATATGAAGTTATATAATACACTGACGCATCAGATTGAAGAATTTGTTCCGCAAAACCCGGATGAGGTGAAGATTTATACCTGTGGCCCGACGGTGTATTCGTATGCGCATATTGGAAACTTCACGTCTTATACTTACTGGGATTTATTGATTCGCGTTTTGCGTTTGAATGGTTATCAGGAAAAACGTATTTTGAATATTACCGATGTTGGGCATCTTACGTCGGATGCTGATGATGGTGAAGATAAGATGGAGAAGGGCGCGCGTCGTGAAGGAAAGACGGTCTGGGAAGTAGCTCAGATGTATATGGACGACTTCTTGGAGAACTTCCATAATCTAGGTTTGATTGAGCCGGCGGCAATTTGTCGTGCAACGGATTTTATCGAGGCAGATAAGCGCTTAGTTGAAGCGCTCGATAAGGCTGGGTATTTGTATGATACGACAGATGGTTTGTATTTTGATACTTCGAAGTTTCCAAAGTATGCCGAGTTTGCTCGTTTAGATCTTGAGAATTTACGTGCAGGGGCGCGTGTAGAATTTTCAGACGAGAAACGTAATGCTTCGGATTTTGTAGTCTGGAAATGGATTCGTGATGGCGAAGATCATGCGATGCAGTGGGAGTATCGCGGTCGGATGGGTTATCCTGGTTGGCATCTCGAATGTTCGACAATTATTCACGAACAACTTGGCGAACCGATAGATATTCACTGTGGCGGTGTTGATCATATTCCGGTCCATCACACAAATGAGATTGCGCAGAGTGAGGGCGCATTTGGCAAGCAGATGTCAAAATTTTGGTTGCATAATAATTTCATTACCATTGATGGGCAGAAGATTTCGAAATCGCTTGGAAATGTTTATTATTTTTCGGATTTGGCCGAGAAAGGATATTCGCCGATGGATTACAAGATGTGGCTGTATCAGGGGCATTACCAGGCGGAGAGAGATTTTTCGTTTGAGCAGCTTGCGGCAGCGCATGCGCGTTTGATGAATTATCGAAATTTTGCAGCTTTGCGTTGGCAAGAAATTGAGAAATCGGATTTTGCAGCAGAGCGAGACGAGATTATGGAATGCTTGAATTCTAACTTGAATTCGGCGGGTGCATTTGCGGTACTTGATGGCGTTGCGAAGAGCGGTTTAGCGCCAAGCAATGAATTCTTGAAGTTTGTTGACGATGCATTTGGTTTGGAGATTGGAAAAACTACGCCAGATATTTCGGATGAATTGAAGCAAAAGATTTTTGAGCGTTCAGCAGCGAAGGAATCAAAAGAATACGCGACAGCGGATCAATTGCGTGATGAGATTTTAGAGCAGGGAATAGAATTGCTTGATTCAGCTGACGGCGTGAAGTGGGCTTTAAGAATTAAAAACCGCGTTTGTTGACGCGGTTTTTTGGATTAATTTAAGCGGATTTTGCGATAACTTTTGTGTCAGATTTTTTGTCGTCAGTTTTCTTTTCTTCTTCCTTTTTTTCTTCGATCAAGGCGAAGCTTTTGCTATATTCTTCAAGGAGAACTTTGATGCAGCCTGCGATTGGAATTGATATAATTGCGCCGATAATACCGAACATATAAACGCCAATTGTGACCGATGCGAGGACGATGAGGGCTGGAAGTTGGAGACCTTTTCCTTGGATTTTTGGCGATATGAGATTGGACTCGATTTGGAGATAAACGATAGTGTAGATTAGGAAGGCGAGGCCGGCGCCCCAGATATTAAAGGCAAGAAGAAGTGCTACGAGACAACCGCCGATGAAAGAGCCAAACATAGGAATAAGGCTGAAGATACCTGTAATTAGGCCGAATGGTAAAGCAAGTCCAGGGTCGAGATTGAAGCAGAGACTGATAATCAGTGTCGCGATTGCTGTGCAACAAGCGTTAATAAGTGCGATAGTAAGGGCGTTTGAGACATATTTTGAAACAACGTCACCCATGCGATTGATGACGTCGTGAGTGCGGTTGGCCTTTTTCGAGCTCTTGAAAGTCATAAAGAAATGGTCAATGATTGTCGGGCCTTCTGTGAGCATAAAGAGCGCAAGTATGAGAACAAGAATAAGAGCGGCAATAAAGCTGCCGAAGCCGGCTACTCCGCTGGCGAAGTTTGCGCCAAAATCATTAACGATTGTTGATGAAAAATTCTGAATATTATTGATAATATCGCCTTGGAGGTTTTCTATACCGATAGTGTGTCCAAAATCATTTAGCCAAGAAAAACTGCTTGATACACTGCGGACGGTTTCTGGAAGATTGCGAGCGAAATTAATGGTTTCATTAACGATAGTCGGAATAATTATTACTAGAACTGCGGAAAGTGCGCCAACTACAAGGATGTAGGCAATGGCGATTGGAAGTTTGATTCCTTCGCCTGGAATTAGTTTGGCTAACTTGCGTACGAGCGGACTAATCGCAAGTGCGAAAAAGAGAGCAGCGCCAATAATCAGAAGGCCAGTTGCAGCTCGAGCAATCAGAATTCCGGCAATTGCAAAGCCGAGAATGACAAGCCAAAAGCGAATAAAAGTTTTTGTATCAACGGTGACCTTATACGTTTTGCTCATGGTAATATTTTACCATAAATTCTTTCATGAGGTCGTCGAAGCTATCGTCGAGGATGCTTTGGCGAATTTGCTCGCAAATGCGGACAACGAAACGTTCATTATGAATACTGGCGAGAGTTTTGCCGGTAATCTCGTCAACTTTATAAAGATGGTGCAGATAGGCGGCGTTGTAATTCTTACAACAGTAGCAATCACAGTCTGGATCGACGGGCGAGAATTGGGTGCGATATTTTGCATTTTTGATATTAATGCGGCCGTGTGGCGTATAGAGCGCGCCGTTGCGGGCTTGACGGGTTGGAGCAACGCAATCGAACGTATCGCAGCCATACATCGCTCCAATAAATAAGTCGCGCGGCTCGCTACCCATGCCAAGGAGATGCTTTGGTTTATCCTGTGGCAGGATTTCGTTTGTGAGCTTAATCATGTTTGCAGTTTCTGGAGTTTCGGTTGTGTAAAGGGAACCGATACCATAACCATCGACAGGCTGCGTTGCCATGAATTCGGCGGATTCGCGTCGGAGATCTTCAAAGAGTCCGCCTTGAACGACGGCAAACAGGTATTGTTCTGGTTTGCCGGACTTCTTAGCGAGCGCAGCGAGGCGTTCATGCTCTTTGATATTACGTGGCAGCCAATCGTGAGTGCGACGCATGGCTTTTTCGACTTCGGTTTTGTCTTTTGTATCGATTGCTTGATCGAAAGCCATATGGATATCGGCGCCGATTTGCCACTGTGCTTGCATGGAAATTTCAGCGGTCATGCGGATCTTATCGCCGTTGATATGAGATTTAAATGTGACGCCATCGTGATCTATCTTGGCATCTTTTAGTGAAAGCATTTGGAAACCACCGGAATCGGTAAAAGTAGGACCATGCCAAGCAGTGAATTCGGCGAGGCCGCCGGCTTGCTCGATGAGTTCTGGACCGGGAGCGAGAATAAGGTGGTAAGTATTTGCGAGGATTGCTTGACTTCCTAAATCGCGCATTTCAGTATTCGTGATAGCTTTGACGCTAGCACGAGTGGCGGCGCCGACAAATGCAGGCGTTTTGATGTCGCCATGAGGAGTATGGATTGTGCCTGCGCGCATAAGACCGGACTGTTTTTCGATATCGAATTTTAGCATATTTTTATTGTATCAAAAGAGGTGGATTTATTGCACCATAAGCGCAATCGGTGTATAATCATAAGTAATATATGGAGGTAAGGAGTAAGAGAGGTATTTTTCGTTTTGGGCTGTTTTTGCTCTCAGTCCTTGCGGTGTTTAGCCTTGGCTTGGTAAGGGTTTTTGCTGAGTCGATTCCATTTACTATAACGAATGTCGAAGTGACGCAAAAGAGTGCGACGGCGACTGGTGGGGTAACGAGTTTTGATAACAATAACGTGAAGAATAATATTGTTTTTCATCAAGTCGGCGATAGCGTGACGTATCGGATTACGATTAAAAATGATAGCGATGCAGGCCGAGTGATTGAGAATATTGATTCGAAATACGAAGGTGAGATATTTGATTATTCTTTTGATAGTAATGCAGATGACGAAATAGAGCCGGGGAGTAGTTTTGATTTTGTTTTGAAAGTATCCTACAAAAAGGCAGTTTCGGACGTTGATCATCGAAGCCAGGAATTGACGATTAAATTTGTCTTTAAGTTCACCGATGGTAGTGAGATGAGTTTCACGATTGCGAATCCGAGCACTTGGGATAATATTTCGGTATTTGGTGTGATTTTAGCATTGTCGGTGATTGGCTTGCTGATAGTGGTTATTTTCCATATGCGCAGATGGAGTAATGATAAAAAAATTATCATTACGGCGATTTTGCTAATTTTTGCCTGTTTGCCGCTTCCGTTTGTGAATGCGGTAGCAGGGGAGTATGACGTAGTTGTCGCGAATGATGTAGAGCTGAGAGATCAAATAATTGTCGACTATTATGACGAAAATGAATCACAGATTGCGTCTGCGGTATTTAATTATAACGAAAAAGCAGCTGATGTCGTGCTGCCGGAAAAAGTTGGCTATGATTTTGATGGTTGGTACACAAGTAATGGTGTAAAGTATGATTTCGAAACACCGCTCGTCGATGATTTAGCGTTACATGCACGCTATGTGCCGATTAGTTATACGATACAGTTTGATGCAAATGGCGGCGAAGGAACGACAGCCTCGCAATCCGCGAAGTATGACGAAGCAGTGAAGTTAAATAAAAATGGTTTTAGTCGTGCTGGTTATACGTTTGTTGGATGGAGTAAGCAGGCGGGTGGCGCGGTAGTTTATGCGGATGAGCAAGTTGTCGAGAATTTGTGTGATGCAGTATGTGTAATGAAATTATACGCAAAGTGGGAAGCAAATACGGATACGCGCTATACGGTGATTGATAAATTTATGACAGTAAGCGGTGAAGGATATGATTCGGAGACGCGATCTGATACCAAAGGAACGACTGATACTGAGGTGACGCCTGCGCCGCTTGAGAGAGAAGGCTTCGTGAAGCCAGCTCCGCAGACAAAAATTATTACTGGCGATGGTTTGATGACGATTGAATATGAATATGTCCGTGTAAAGAAAACGTTGACGATTCAAGATACCGAGTACGTTGAGTCTAGTCACGTTTCTGGCCAATATAACTATGGCACACAAGTTTCTATGAAAGCAAAACAACGCGATGGCTGGAAATTTGTAAAGTGGTCAAATGATGCAACTGATAAAGAAATTGTTCTTGTGCTAGATAGAGATATTACGATTCGCCCGATTTATGAAGAATCGGAGCTTGAGCTAGTATTTTCTCATGATGGAGCATGTACCTTTAACGGAATAACAAGTAGCGCTGATGGCTCGAATGGTTTGAGAGATGCGGACAATATCACGGGCGAAGAATGTTCTGACTACGCTGACCAGAAATATATAGATACTGGAGTAAAACTATATTCTGCAGAAAATGCGCATAAAGATTTCTACGTCGAGTTTACGATTGACGAGTTTGATTTAGCGAAAAATGGCCAGAGAGCAACTATCTTCAGTGTTACGCAAGAGAAAAATAACAATAATTATCCTGGTATAGTGGTGCGCCGTAATGATAATAGAAGCCAGTTGATGCTTGGCGTAAATGTCGTTAAAGATAGAAAAAAAGTTCTTGATTATAAGAACGATATTGGAGCGGCGTCGGCGGTTAGAAAGATAAGGATTGCGCGTAAAAATGATGCGATTTGTTATGCGGTGAATGATGGAGATTTCGTTTATGTAGGCGATAATTCGCTGCACAATCAATATTTTGAGACGCCTTCTGTGATGTTTGGTGCCTCATTCAACGAAAATATTTCTGGGGGCCGAGTCGAACGATATTTGAATGGCACACTTTCTGGTATAAAAATTCTTTTGGGGACTGATACGGCCGATGCGATTAATTGTTCTGCGCCTTAGTAAATAAACATAGAATCGCCATAGCTTAGGAGTTTGTATCCGGATTTAATGGCGTGTTCATAGGCTGGCTTGAGATTTTTCCAATCTGCGAAAGCAGCAGTAAGCATTAGGACGGTGGATTTCGGTGCATGAAAATTTGTAACAAGGGCATCGATGGCTTTAAATTCGAAGCCAGGGTAGATAAAAATATCATCTTCGCCCTCTGTTTTGCCGGTTTTCGCCCAGTATTCTAGCGTGCGAGTGACAGTTGTGCCGACGGCGATGACGCGGCGGTGCTCTGCCTTTGCTTTTTTGATGGCTTCGAGGGTATCAGTTGGAATTTGGAACCATTCGGAATGCATTTTGTGGCCTTCGACTTCGTCGCTGCGAATTGGGAGAAAGGTTCCGAGTCCGACGTGAAGGGTGAGGTATTTAATAACTACGCCTTTGTCGGTGAGCTTTCGGAGAAGCTCTTTGGTCATATTGAGGCTAGCGGTTGGAGCAGCGGCGGAACCGAAATCTTTTGCCCAGACAGTTTGATAGCGTTCGACGTCTTCTGGCTCGGCGTCGCGGTGCATGTATGGGGGAAGGGGAACATTTCCGAAATCCTGAGCGATTTCTTCGAGTGGGCGATTTGCTTTAGCGGTAGCGATGCCATTGCCGAGGATTTCTTGGATTTCTATGACGTCGTCGGTTTTTTTGTCGGTGGTGACATTTTTGACGATGAGTTTTTCGCCGGCGTGAAGTTTGCCGCGATACATGACGTGGTCGATATTTTTGCTGTGGCGCTCAAGAACAACGAGTTCGCGCGGATGGCCGTCGGATTCTCGTTCGGTGAAGACGCGGGAACGCATGACTTTTGTATCATTTAGGACTAGAAGGTCGCCTGGCTTTAGAAAAGTGTCGAGCTCGGCATAATGACTGTCGGTGATTTCGCCAGTTTTTCGATTCAGCGCGAGCAGGCGAGTAGTACCGCGAATTTTCGGCGGATGTTGAGCAATTACCTCTTCGGGGAGATCGTAATTATAATCTGAAACTAACATTGGGGTATATTATAGCACTAATTGCCAGGTTGTTCACGGCGCCACTCGAGGATGCGGTAGTGGTAGTTGTTTTCGTCGAGATAGTCTTTAGGATCGAACATATATTCGGTAGCGGTTGGGTTTTCTGGCATAGCAGACGATGAACCGGTGATACGACCATCGTAGAAGTAGACTTTGCCGCCAGATGCGTTTTTAATACCGATGCCAGAGCTGGAGCCGATGGCTTTGATATCTGGGTTGGTTGTCGAAACGTCGGCGTCTTCCTTACCGTAGGTTGGGCCAGGCTGTTCTGGAATACCGAGGGTGATGGTGCCGGTATTAGTAAAGATGCCATAGGCTTTCGTTATTCCGTAAGATTCGATTGAGCCGGTCTTGAGTGTTACTGTGCCGGTTGGGCTGTATATTCCGATTGTACTGTATGAATTGCTGGTAATATTTCTTCCATCTGCAATAAACGAGGTATTTGTCGCCGTAACTGTTCCTCCATCATTGTATAGTACTACTGGGTATTCGTAAGCTCTTTTACTAGGAGCGTCGAGTATATATTTTATGACGGTGTTATTTTGTGTAGTCAATATACCGTTGTTATATATTGTTCGCGAATAATGACCATCACCGCCACTGATTTCGAGGTCATTATTCGTGAGGGTTGCACTGAAATTATCTAGCGTCAGTTCGCCGTTATTCGTAATGAAGTCTAGAATATTGTTATCGATTATTTCGGCTGTACCGTTTCTGAGTGTCAATTTTCCGGATTTATTATATATACTTTTACTACCGAAGGTAGTGTTGTTAAATATCGATTCACCACCGTCGTTATATAAAGTATATGTGCCTCCGGCAATCGAATTATTGTTTGCTGTTATATTGCCGGTATTTCTAACGGCAGTATTTGTGGATTCGATTTGGGCATTATTAAGAGACAGGTCGCCTTTATTATCTATTGCGTTAACAGTAGAGAAGCTGACATTAGTCAAAGTTAAAGTGGCGTTTGCGTTATTAGTGATAGCATAATCGCTTGTGTAATAATAATTAATTACTAAGCTTGAATTAGGATAGTCGTTATTAATAATTGATGTCTTACCGCTATTAATAATTGGGTTACCGATAATAATGATATCGTAGCCGTTTGTCTGAATAGTGATATCTTTTTCTGATGTAATCTCTAGAGCAGATGAAACGAAACTATCTGCAACTAAATCGATTATGTCGCTAGTATTCGCGGCATTAACGGCGGAGGCTAGGCTAGTATATTCAGTATTTCCGATTTTTGCTACGACATGTTCTCCAGTAAGCCAGCGCGTATCATAATTAATGCCATCTATTGTTTGTTGCTCAATATGTAGTACAGTGCTATTTGGAACATCTCTGACGATGCCGTCCGGGTAGGCCATGTTCCCGCCTCTCAACACACCATCATAGTAGTTATATGAGCTGCCGTAGAGGCCAAATTCTCCGCCGGCAATATCTGGGGAAGTAGTAGAGATCTCGTCTTCATTATTGCCAATAGTGACAGTACCGCTAGCGTAAATACCGTAAGTTTTTCCTTTAATTGTTCCGCCAACAACAGTACTTGTACGGTCAGTATAGTAACCATATGCCATGCCAGTATTTGCCGCTGCAGTTATTGTTCCGCCAGAGATTTTGCGAATATATGAACCGCTCGAGTCATTTTTTGAATATACTCCATATGCAGCGCCAGTACCGGTGCTGGTTGCAGTTATTGTGCCGCCAGAGAGATCAAGGTTGCTTGACGCACTGACGCCATATGCAGCACCATTTTTACTAGTAGCATTGATGGTAACGTTTTCTACTGTTGCTTTGCCTGAGTTTATTCCGGTTGCATTTCCGCTTCCTGTATTATTGACCGTAATAGTGCCGCCAGTAACCGTAGATGTCGAAGAGCCTAAGCCATAAGCCGGATAGCCATTTGAAGCATTGATGATAATTTCGCCTCCGCTCATAGTGGCCGTGGTGCCACTAATGCCATAGCTAGATGGCTCACTACCAGATCTGTCGTTAGTGCTATTTGTCACAGTTATTGTGCCGCTCTTAAAATCTACTATACGTGCATAGACTGCCGTAGCGCTCCCGCCAGATTCGTTTCCATATTTTTCAACATTAATAGTACCGCCTTCAATATTAACGGTGCCACCACTGATAGCGGTATCTCCGTAGCGATTGGTGTAGACGTCAATTATACTACCGCTCTTAAGAGTTAAAATGGCGTAGTAATTATTGTATATAACTCCATTACCTGATGATCCGCCATCAGATTTTACTAGGCCGCTATTTAGCGTAATGTTAACTAGTTTATTATTTTCTCCAGTATTATGCATACACCGCCATCTAGAGCAGTATATAGTTCCGCCATTCATCGTGAATGAAGAGCCAGCAGTGTTGTTGATTGTTTGGTTGGCACCGGCTATATAGCCAGATTCGAGAGTAAGATTACTATTATTAATGATAGTACTTGAACTAGTATTAGGGTTGCTCAATTTCCCAGTTTTTTCATTGCTACTGTCTATGATGGTCATATTACCGCCATTAATAAGCGGCTGAGTATAGGTTAGCTCGTAGCCATTTAGATCAAAGGTGATGTCCTTTTCGGCTGGGCTAGCAGGAAGAACTGCTTCTACTGCCGTGCTTTTTATTACTTTAATAGTGCCGGAGTCGCCAGTAATAGCGTCATAAGCTTTCGAGAGAGAATTGTACTGAACGCCTGCGACTTCAAGGTAATTTTCAGCAGCAGTCAAAGTACAGTTTTCTGTATATTCTGCAGATGATTCAGTATGGTATGTAGTAGCGTCTGGGATAGCACTGATGGAGCCTTCTTGAAAAGCAGTTTCGCCTCTCAACACGCCATCATAGTAGTTATATGAGCTGCCGTAGAGGCCATATTCACCACCGGCAATATCCGGGGAAGTAGTGGAGATTTCGCCGTCGTTATTGCCAATAGTGACAGTACCGCTAGCGTAAATACCGTAAGTTTTTCCTTTAATTGTTCCGCCAACAACAGTACTTGTACGGTCAGTATAGTAACCATATGCCATG
>JAFWLZ010000027.1 GCA_017510835.1 Candidatus Saccharimonadota bacterium | reverse complement strand
TGACAAATATGTATCAAATGTTTTATCTCATGCGGTCGCTTACCTCCCTCACTCTTCCAGATAGCTTCGATACTTCAAATGTGACGGATATGAACAGTATGTTTAGGGATATGCAAGCTCTTACCTCTCTTACTCTTCCAGACGCCTTTAATACTTCGAGCGTGACGAATATGGGCTATATGTTTAGTGGTATGTATGTTCTCGCCTCCCTCACTCTCCCGGCTAGCTTTAATACTTCAAAAGTGACAAATATGTATCAAATGTTTTATCTCATGCGGTCGCTTACCTCCCTCACTCTTCCAGATAGCTTCGATACTTCAAAGGTGAAGAATATGAGCAATATGTTTTATTATATGCAAGATCTCACCTCGCTTACTCTACCGGACAGCTTCGTGATTACGAGCGGAACTAATACGAGTGGTATGTTTAGCTATATTCTCAATACTGCAACGCTCTACGCGACTGACGCTACTGCGAGATCGCTCTGGCCGGGCGTGTTAGGGAACTAGGATAAAACTTATACTTGCACAACGGCGGGGAATTTAGTAAAATAGGTCTGGTAAGGGGATATAGCTCAGCTGGTTAGAGCGCGTCACTGATAATGACGAGGTCTGTGGTTCAAGTCCACATATCCCCACCAGATTAGATTATTCGCCCGTTTGGGCGTTTTTTGTTAGCTCTTCGCGGCGTTTCGCGACGGCTTGTTGGAGAATTTGAGCCGTATTTAGATCTTCTTCGTTATAGATAACAATCTGATTGGCTATCTTTTCGAGGCGAGCCTGCTCGGATGCGAGTTGTTCTTCGTTATTGCAATAACTGAGTGAATATTCGATGCAAGCCTTCGCGAGGTCGTCATCTATGATATTTTGCTTAACTGATAATTCGGTTAGTTTGGCGCCGTCTATGCTATCTTGGCGATTTTCGAAATCTGCGAGAAAATCTCTGAAAGAATCCTCATTTTCGGAGAAGTATGCTTCGACTAGTTTCGGATTATTAGGGCTGACTAGCATGTCGGCAACGTATACTTGACCGTCGTATGCTTGCGGCGATTCGTTGTGGTCTATTTTTGTAGCGAGAAGTTCAGTGAGGCCTTCGTTAAGGCCGTTCGCGTTCAGGGAATTATCTACGCGATCCTCGTTGTCGTTGTAGCCGACGACTTTTAAGCCCATCTTATCGTAGGCGATACCTTTTTCATTGAGACTCATTGTATCGTTTGCCGATAGGGCATGAGTTAGTTCGTGACGGAGGTCATGGGAGGATACTGAATCGTCGAAATAGACTGCGTTCTCGAAAGACCAGTTGTCGCCGTCGCGGATAGTACGGCGCTTTTCATTAAAGGCGGTTGCTCCGGCTCCAGTTTTCGGGCTGAAGATCTTATCGTTGTATTGGACTTTATGCGGAGTATTAATCTTCCAGTCTACCGCAGAGATGCGATCGATGCGTTTTTGGAGGAGCCCCTTGTCAATGCCATAGTTTTCGACGACAAAATCCTTGATCATATCGATAGATTCAGATATACGTTCGTGCCGTTCGGAGTTTTCAACTTTGTTTAGATCGGCGTCGTAAAGATCGATTTTGCGCTGATTATCGACTTCGCCTTTGAAAGCAACTTGACTGAGGTCATCCCAAGAGGTAGCCGGTGCATCTGTGTTATTTTCGGTGAGAATATCGAAAGAGGAGGACTCTTCTGAGGATGGATTATTAGGCGCGCGGTCTTTTTCGATCATGTTATTTCTATTATAGACTATTTAGGCATTGTTGTTTACGTGGGGGAGTGCTATAATCAATAGCACATGGGGTGTGCGAAGGCTTCGGTCTTTGCCACTCCACCATTTTTTTCTGAAAGCCCGCGCGGGCTGTTTTTTATTGTCCACTGTCCCTGTAAAATAAAGCGTAAGCCGTTTAGAGGCGCTAGAAGGCCCGTCTGGGATAAAAGACGGGTATTTTTGCGTCTGGATCGCAAAATTGCAGGGCAGCGAAAGCAGGAAAGCCATAAGCATTACAGATAGTGTTCGGTTATTATAACATATTTTTAAGCAAAAACATATTGACAAAACGGAAGCATTATGCTAAAATAGGCATAAGCAACCTGAAAAAGGGTGGCATTATTATTTATTTGGTGGGCAGAAATGGAGCTAGAAATGGCTGGAACTAAAGCTGGCGGTCGCAAGGCTGCTTCTACTAATAAAACCAAGTACGGTAAAGATTTCTACGCTGAAATCGGCCGTAAAGGCGGTAAAAATGGTCACACTGGCGGTTTTGCTGCTAACCCAGAGCTTGCGAAAATCGCGGGCGCAAAGGGTGGCCGCATCTCAAAACGCGGTAAAGCCAAAAAGAACGCTTAATTAGTTTAGTTCAAAGGAAAAATCCCTCTTAGTGAGGGATTTTTTCGTGCTTCCAGGTTGAATTACAGAGAGGGCAGTGGTAGTTGCCGCGGTCGTCTTGATAGCCGGCGAGTTGGCAGTTTTTACAGAGAGAGGTGAAGTGGAAATAGTTGCGATAACTATCAAGGCGATCTTCGGCAAAGTCTTCGTTGTATTCGAGGCCGTATTTTTTGCAGAGGTCTTTAGCTTTCGCCCAGGCCTTGGCTTCGATCTCGAGGAGCTCGATATCTGTATGGTAATCTGTTTCGCCGATGAGGTAATGGCCAAGTTCATGCAAGAGAAGCAGCTGGGCTTCAGCGTCTGAATATTCGGTGTCGGTGGCATAAAAAAGCTGATTTGGCGGGGTGAACTGGAAGCGGTCGCCGGCCTTGATTTCTAATTCGGGGTAGGCTTTAGCGAGTTTTTTGATGAGATTTTGCATAGAGGTAGCATCCGTGAATTACAGAGAAGGAGCCGTAGCGGGCTTTGATGAGTTGTGGCATGCGGACATTCTTTGGCAGTCTGGCTTTAAGCTCGCGGCGGAGTTGGCGACGATAACGGGGAAGCTCGAGGCCGAGCGGTCCGCCAAAGATAATGCGATCTGGTTCGATGGTAGCGGTAAGGGGAGCGAGACCGAGGAGAATGCGTTCGGTAATGTCTGCCCAAGCTTCGCGACCAGTGATTTCAGAGACGCGTTTGCCGTATTTGGTATTAATGGCGGAGGCGGCGGCGAAATCCTCCCATTCACGCTCTTCGCCGAGGTAAGTATAGCGGTTGTGGCCAGGCTCAAAATCTTGGTATTTCTTTAAGATTTTGCCATCAGAAACCACGCCGCCGCCGATGCCGGTGCTAAGAGTGAAATAAAGGTTGCGCTCGGGGTTATTGCGAGCTTCGCCGAGGGCACCGAGGTTGGCGTCGTTTTCGACGTAGACGGGTTTATCGTACTCTTTGTTTAGCTTCTTGGCGATATCGAAACGTCGCCATGGGAGATTGCCGAGCCAAGTACAGACATTATCTTTGACGATGCCAGGCATCGCAACAGAGATAATATCGACGTCGGAGATGCAGAAATTGACTTGAATCTGCTGGATGAGATGCTCGTAGAAGAGCTTCTGATCTTTAATAGTTTCAAACTTGATTGAATGCAAGATTTTACCTCTGTGATTCACGAGGGCGATGATAGTTTTAGTCCCACCAATATCGATACAGAGATACATGACTCTATTATAGCACGGCTTAGTCTCATTGACTTTTTGCGCAATCTGTGGTATAATAAATTAGTTCGTTGGTGAAAATCAATTTTAGTATAGGGAGGGAATACTATGGAAAGACCTTTTTACAAAGCTGACTCGATGAGAGTCGCAACTGCTATAAATAACACTCGATTGCTTGATCCGGCTTACCTTGAAGCGACGCTGAAGAAACATATCGCTGGTGGTGCTGGTTCTGTCTTTAACGACATTTCGTCAGTAGAACAGATGGAGCAGTCACTCAAGGCGGCTAACTGGAAGCAGGCTGAGCATGCTGGCGTTCCGAAAGGAATGGTTGCTTTTGTGACCACTGACATTCCTGGCGGATTGTTCGGAATGGTTCGCATCGAGGATTTGTCTGATGAGACTGTTTTGACGGCGATAGCGCCAAAGCGCTCAAACCGTGTTTCGCTTACAGTGAGCGACGTGCAGCGTAAGACTGTTGCTCAGACCTGGGTGATCTTGGCGGTTGATCCAGAATCTGGTGAAGAGTTTATGATGACTTTTCATCCTGGTGAGCCAATTGATCCAGGCTTGGTTATGGGTGACAAGCTCGTTGAAGGGCAAGTCATTACGAAGGCGCGTGCGCTGAAGCTCGGATACGAGTGGGCAAATATAGTGTGAGGGGGTGTTTTAAATATGCCGGTTCTCTGATATGGAGGGCCGGTTTTTCTTGCATAAAATGCTAATGTGTGGTATAATATGCTTAAGTTTACAACAGGAGTTATTATGGAGAATGAGAATAAATACAGGCGTTGGGCCTGGGGAGCTCTAATTGGTCTCGTAGCAGTGATTATTATCGCTGGTATTGTGATGGCGATGTCGCTTTCTTCGCCGGAGCCAGCTAAAGAGGTGGCGAAAACAGTAAATACAGTCGAGGAACCGAAGAATGAGGAAACTACCCAAGAGCCAGCCAAAGATGATAATACTACGAAAAATGATACGCAGACAGAGGCGGAACCTCAGACTACCACGCAAGATACGGAGAGCACGCCTAGCACGGAGTCGAGCAATGCTGGAAGCGTAGCAACGACTGAGTCGAATATTCCAAAGACTGGTCCAGAAGACACGATTCTTCCGATTGTAGCACTAGCAATTTGTAGCTCCTTGTTCGCTTATAACGTAGTGCTTTTCAAGAAAAACGCTTAAACTTTACAACAGAGACAAAATAGATTAAAATAGTGAGCAGTACGAGGCTGTTCACTATTTTTTCTGCGGTCGGCAGGAAGGATGATGAACAGTCTCGGCGAAAGGAAAATACAATCAATGGCTACAAAAGCTAAGATTACGATGGACGAACTCCTCGCAAATGAGGATACTAAGGCTATCGTTCTCGGTGACACCATCGAAGGTACGGTGTTATCGGTTAAAAAGCACGAGATTCTTATCGATCTTGGTGCGCGCGGTGTTGGTCTCGTACCACGTCGTGAGGTCGCTTTCGGGCGTCAACTAAAAGAAGGTGATGTGGTTTCTGCATCTGTTGTAGATACCGAGATGGAAGACGGTATGGTTCTTCTTAGCCTTCGCAAAGCTGTCAAAGAGAAAGGCTGGGACGAAATCGCAGCTAAGCTCGAGGCAGGTGAGATTATCGAGGTTCAACCTTACGATGCGAACCGCGGTGGTCTATTGGTAGAATATGAAGGGATTCGCGGCTTCTTGCCAGACTCTCAGCTTTCGGCAGAACATTACCCACGTGTCGGCGGTTCTGATAAGGATGAAATCCTTCAGCGCCTCAACGCACTCGTCGGTAAGTCGATTCGCGTTCGCATCCTTGATGCTGATCGCAAGACGAACAAGCTTATTCTCTCTGAGAAGGAAGCTATCAAAGACGGTCTCGCAGAGCGCTTCTCGAAGCTCGCTGTTGGCGACGTCGTAAAGGGTGTAGTGACCGGTGTTGTAGACTTCGGTATCTTCGTCAATGTTGACGGTATTGAAGGTCTCGTTCACATTTCCGAGATTTCTTGGGAGCGTGTAAACAACCCTGC
>JAFWLZ010000026.1 GCA_017510835.1 Candidatus Saccharimonadota bacterium | reverse complement strand
TATGTACTAAGATCTTTACGGGTCACGCTTTGCGTGAATTTCACAGAATATTTTCCGCTATCTATTGGCAATTCTATTTTTATCTCTCCACCATTATTTGTATCGGTATTTTTTTCTTCCCTCTGCAACGTTCTACCATTACTATCCTTCTTTTCGGCAACCGCAGTAATTTTTCCAGTGAAGTTTGCTGGGGGGCGATAAAGCTCGATACATTGGCCACCAGAAAAACCACCTGCCAACGCGCAACTAACATTATTGTTTGGCTTCCAGACGTAAGCGCTGTTCATATTAGTCCTCTGGTATTCAATGCTCTGCTGAATCACTTTAGACCGATCAGGTTCTATCTTACCTGTAACAGTTTTAGTAAAAGTCTGGCCGCCACCTGAGCTTAGCTGATTCGTCGTGGCATTGCTAATAGTTCGGATTGAGTCACTATTTATTCTCTCTTTAATTCTATATCCGGTCGCAGCCTTCGATACTGCAAGGCCAATATTTTCCACGCGACTAACCCTATGGTCGAACGTCACAGACGAATGTGTCTCACCATGCACTACTAACTCGGAAACATTGCGAAAAGTGTCGTTATTTTTTACAGCTTTGTCTCCATATTTTATTGTCGTCGAATTCTCAAAAAGAAAACTTGGCGCATCAATAATTTCCGTACTACATCCACTTCCGCCCCATTCAAATTTCAATCTTCCCCCAGATGCTTCTATAAGAACTAACAAATCTACATCCGCTTTTTTTGAATCCGGCGGGTCCGCATAGACAGCGCCATCCGATGCGACTTTTAGTTTCGTTTTCGCATGCGCATTATAGCCATGGATTAAACGCCCATCACTCTCTTTTAGCTTGACATGCTCAGCATATATTCCACCCTGTCCATATGTTATATCACCAGCAGTATGATCCGCCTGGTCTATATCCGAAAACAGCCACGGCAACCTAAATCTCTCGCTACCATTACCAAACTTCACATCCACATCATAAGTAACACCAGGCATCGAACCGCCGCCAGCATATCGAAAAGACGAAAAATTGAATAAACCACTTTTGTTTTTATCTGTTTCACCATACCAACCAGTTCCTCTGACCCAATCATTCCATTCAAAGCCGACCAATAGTGCTGCCGAGCAGGGATCCGCTTTTCCGACTATAATATTTGAAATCGTAATCGTCACTGGCACATAAGAACCGTCACTAGCCCTTCTAGCGGCACGGTTAAAAGTTAATATTATCGAATTGTCATGAATACTTTGCGGCGTTGCACTACATCTTGCACCGATTGAATAGTAATGGTTAGATTCCGCTGCCTCCCAATCAATTTTATATTCATTACTACTCCAACAACCAAATACATTCGGATTATAATCAACGCTATAGTCAGATTCATTTCCTCTACATGCTTTAGCTATATCGAACGCAAATCTATCTATAATAAGCGTATTACTTAATTGACTTTCTTTATTCTGTACCCAGTGAGAATTAAAAACCAAGTAGTCCCCCGTCTGTGAAACGGTTCCTAGACTTGTACCCCCTGAAAATGGAATCTGATAATTGCCATCAGCGAAGACATGATTATTATAACCTAGTCCAAAAACACCAGCAAAAATAATAAAGCCGACAATAAGCATTTTCACAAATGAGCGTCTCCCGTCAAAGAATTTCATTCCTTGCTCTCCTTCTCCTTGTCAATAATCAAAGCATTGATTGCATCTTCGGCGCTTTTATAACGCTCATTTTTATCGCCATATTCGTATAAATATTCATCTTCGTTGCGATATACATATCTCACGCCATTATCAATCGCATCACTATAATCTACATATCTAAAGCCCGACAAGGTTGTATTTTCCGTCTCATCACTCAGAATACTAAATTCTACTCTTTCGATGTAATCTTCTGTTCGTATCTCGCCAGCACCTTCGTAAAAATCAATCACTACGTCTCCCGATATATCCCTCACCACCGACTCAAGTTCTTTATTTTCACTGTATTCCTTTCCTGCCACTTGTTCAAACACGCGCATGATATCGGACTTATTGACGCTAATGATATTCTCTCTATTTGCCTGATTTATACTATCAATGATTTTCGGCACAAAAATCAAAGCTAAAGTAATTAACGTCGCAAATACAGCTAAGATGGTAATTATTACCTTATAGCGCCAAACAAAACCACGAAACTTCTCAAAGCGATACTTCTCACGGATATGCTTTGCTTCACGGTTCTTTGCTGCTTCTTTAGCGTTACGTTCCTTTGCTTCGTCTGCCTTAGACTTTGATGCTTCCTTTAGCATTTCTTTACGGGAACGACGTTCTTGCTTGAGTTTATCTTTCTCCGCTTTCTTTGCGCGCTTTTCAGCACCAGCAACATTCACGAAATAGTCTGTCTTCTCGCGTTTTGAGATGTCTTTCGATGAGAAATTATATTCTTTTTCTTCATTGGTAGCTTCAGTAGAATCCGATACGACATCAAAATTAATGCCATTATCTTCAATAGGGGTATCCATTAATTCCTGTTCAGAGGTGGCACTCGCATCGTCATCTCTAGAATTAACGGCACCAGGGTTCTCCACACCACCAGTATCCATACCACTATTTTAGCAAAAGCATTTAGAAAAACGCAAGCATTTTACGCAACAAAAATCCGCCCGAAGGCGGATTTTCTTTAAAGCTCTTCTGGCTTCACACGAATTTGTTCAGTCGTATCACGATCGCGCACCGTCACTGTACCGTCTTCGAGTGAATCGAAATCAATCACAACACACTTTGGCGTGCCAATCTCATCCTGCTTGAGATAGCGCTTACCAATGTTACCCGAATCATCCCAGGTCACATTCTTATATTTCTTGCGAAGCGTCTCATAAACCTCGCGCGCCATCTTGACGAGTTCCGGTTTATTCTTGAGTAGCGGCGATACGCAGAAACGATATGGCGCCAAATTCTCCGGAAGCGCCAAAACAATACGCTTCTCCTCCTGGCGATAAGCACAGGAAAGCACTGCAAGCATCAAACGCTCCACGCCAATCGACGGCTCAATCACGTGCGGCACAAATCGCTCACCACCACCCTTGACGATGTACTCCATATTCTTGCCGCTCGCCTTCTGAATATTCTGAAGATCAAAGTCCGTTCGATAAGCTAAGCCCATCAATTCTTCCTGACCATTCGGATAGTCAAACATAATATCGACGGTGCGCTTCGAATAGTGTGCGCGATCCGCCTCCTCGACTTCTAGATCATGAATCTTATCAGTGTCCAAGCCCATCACATCGGTCAAGAATTCGTGTTGCTCTCTGAGTAACTTTTCGAAATTCTCCTCCCAAGCATCTGGCGCGACGAAGTACTCAATCTCCATCTGCGAGCACTCGCGGTCACGCAAGATAAAGTCGCGTGGCGAAATTTCATTGCGAAAAGCCTTACCCTGTTGCGCAAGACCAAACGGAAGATCTGGATAAATCGTATCAACAACATTCTTATAGTTCGTAAAGATGCCCTGGGCAGTCTCTGGGCGCAAATATGCAATCGAACTATCATCATCAACTGGACCAACATGTGTCTGAAACATCATATTAAACTTGCGAATGTCGCCCCACTCGATCTTGCCGCAGGTTGGACATTTTACATTGAGCGCCTTAAACTCTTCAGTCGTCACGCTCTCCGTAATGCCATCCGCAATCTTATCTGCGCGGAAGCGACCATGACAAGCGCCACACTCCACAAGCGGATCAGCGAAAGTCGCCGTATGGCCAGAGGCTTCCCAGGTACGCGGATTCATAATAATTGCTGCATCAACCCCAAACATATCTTCGCGGCTATCTACCCAGTAATCCCACCAGGCATCCATAATCTTACGCTTCAGCGCGACACCAAGCGGACCAAAATCCCAGGTCCCCGCCATGCCGCCATAGACATCAGAACCCTGCCAGATAAAACCCCGGCGTTTACATAAACTTACAATATCTTCCATTTTTACACCCATAATAGTTTTATTTTACCACTTTAACGGAGTTTTTCCCAAAGCTTACGCACTAAACCAAGCGACAAAGTCGAAAGCGTAAAGCCAATCACCGGCACTAATGAGCTTAACCAAACATTCTGAACTTTCGAAATCGTAAACGAATAAATCACTACCACAATATAGGTCAATATCATAATGCAGGTCCTACGCGTCCAGCTTGTTTCCCACGCCTTATCTGTTTCTACTTTCTTATTGCGCGCTTTGATTGCGGCGATCTCTTTTTCCAAATCTTTTTCACTCATGCTCTACATTGTATCATATTGGACAGCTGTCTAATATTTCGCTACAATATATCTATGAGCAAGAGCGAAGAAATCAAAAAAGCTTTTAGCAAATTAGCTGCTAACCCAAGTAAGAAAATTACTCCTTCTATGATCGCCAAAGAAGCTAAGATTAGCCGTGCTACCTTCTATAATACCTATGATAATTACGAAGATTTACTATTTGATTACTACAACGATCTTCGCCAAAAATTCATTACAAACGGTAGTTTTACTCTCGACATTTTCCTCAGTTTTTTCAAAGAAAATCGCGCCTTCTTCATAAGATTTTTAGACAGCTGTCCATTTACGAATCTTCTCACCGATTTTCTCGGCCCTCAGGACTATGGCAATCTCGATGCCGCCGATAGCGGTTCGCGCTATCAAGCCGCCTACGAAATCTCCGGCATCAACGGCATCCTCTTCACCTGGGCTGCCAATGAATGCAGTACGCCAGTTCGCGTAATTCGCCGCGCAATTATCGCCAATCAAGACATCGAAGAATACCCTTCTTCTCGCCGCTTCATTCTCTGTGACGTTAATCTTTATAGCGAGAGAAGCGATCGTAGTTTTACGCTCTCTTATCTATCAAACAATCCGCACATTAAGCCAGACGACGACGTCCTCGTCCCACTCGGCCAGGACAATCACCTCGTCTATGGTACCGTCGAAAAAGTTCGCCTCTTAACCGAGAAGGAGTTGCCGCTTCCTCTCTACAAAATCAAATATATCGCCAAAGGCCCCATTCCCGATGCTCCGCCTGTTTGTCTAGCGGAAAAATACTACGACAACATCAATCCTTGCGGCAATCCGAAGCTATAAATTAGTTCTGCGCCTGTTCTGCACACTTCACGATATACGAAATCTCATCCATTAGCTCGCCGTAGCCGGAAACCTTCAATGAAACCTCTAGCGGCGTTGACGCCATCACGCGCATCATCTTGATATGCTCCGCCGAAATGAGCCCCGAATTATGTGGCGCCAAAGCTGCCGATTCCGTATCCCAGACATAACGCAAATCCGGCAAAAGCCGCTCACCCAAAACATCGTATTTCAAGTTTATTTCCTCGCCTGCCGCCGCGAGCATATTCATACTCGCCCAAGCAGCCAAAAGTTCCTTCCAGCGCGTCTCAGAGCCTTCTGGAGCATGTTTTTGCGCGGCCTGTAGACTTTGTCGCAAGATATTAAAGAATTCCGGCGAATCCACCTGCTCGGCCCGCCGCGAAGCGTCACGCATCAGCCTGCCGCCCAGCTCCAACAGCTCCAAATCACCCACGAATGCATCATAATATTCTAGCAATTTTGCCGAGGTTAAAATCCCCAATTCACCCTTGCCTTCATGAATCACTACCTCTGACACCGAAAATAATTCAATTCCCCCAGCCAATTTCGATTTCTCGCGTCGCACTCCCTTCGCCATCACCGAAAACTTCCCTTCCGGTGTCAACAACTGCAAAATACGATCCGCTTCTCCGTAATCCGTTCGTTTGAGTACAATCGCCTTCGTCTTTATATCACGCATAACGATTAACCACCTCCAACAACTCCGTCGGCTTCATCGAACCCTTATCAAAAGCCGCCACTACCCCATATTTTTCTGCCAAATCATCCGTCGAAATCGCGACCGAACTCACTATCACTACTGGCACGTCCATCAACTCCGGATAACTCCGCATCTCATTTAGTACCGCAAAGCCCGTCGGTCCCGTCAATAAAACATCCAAAATTACTAGCGTCGGCGGCTCGTCAAGATCCATCTCCGCAATCGCCGCCACACCGTCATGAAAAACCTGCAAATCCTTACCCTTCAAAATTCGGCGATAATAGCTCTCCCATCCCCGATCGTCTTCAATTACAAAAATCATAAGAAACTCAGCTGCCCGCTTACCGGTAGATCGATATAAAAACTCGTGCCGTCTTTATGTCGAATTAGACCAAAATCACTCCGCATATAATTCGCAAAACGCGATGCGATATAAAGCCCTAATCCAGATGAACCAGGCCGCATCGGCGTCGCTACCGGCTTCTTCACAAAGCCACTCTTCACTTCGCGCCAAATCTTCGTCGGAATCGTCGGGCCAAAGTCTCGCACCTCAATCCGAATCTTCGACGCTCGATCATATACAGATATCTCGCTTGGCAACTCCTCGCCACCATAATTCATCGCGTTAAGACAAAAATTATAAACCACAGAATGAAGCAGTTGCGGATTCGCCACCGCCAAGCGTCGTTTATTTCGATATTCGATCCGAAGCTCTCGTCGATTAAACTGGAAGAGTCGCCAAAGTTCTGCCGCCACTTCGTCGCATATCACGCGCGGATTTACCGGCTCCATCTCAAATAAGGCATCATCGAGTCGTGCAATTTTCGTCAAATCATTCACCTGACGAATTGCTCGCTCACTCGTCGCTACAATCTGTTGACCAACCTCGCGCACCCCTTCCATATTCTCTTCAAATTCCAAAGAAAGGGCGAGCTGCCGCACTAAACTAAGCGGCGCCTTCAACTCATGCGCTACGACTACCTCACTCTCCATGTCTCCATTCTACAACAAAAATCCCCACGAAATAAAGCGTAGGGATTTTACGAAATCAATTATGAATTACGGCGCAATTTCGTTAGCAAAGTTTCGAAATCTTGCTGATAAACCATCGCGTCAGTTTGCATAACTACGGTCTTATCATTCACCTTAAAGACTACGACGATACCTTGCATGTTCTCGTCGATTTGTCCCATATATTTTGTACCGCTAATCTTGTTATTATCAGCATTAAAGACGCTCGAGGTCAGCTCGCCATCCTCAATCTTCTTATCATACTGTTGCTGGATATTATTAATCTGTTGATTATAGATAGAAAAACGTAAAGCATAGCGCGAACCCTCATCCTCAATCGGATTTACCTGAGAAGGAGCGAAGTACGCGCTATAATCACTGTTATTTGAACCGTCGCTTGCAACATAAATACTCCAAGTCTTCGGATATTCAAAGCCAATTGAGCCAAAATCGCTAGGACCAGTAAATTTCGAATATGGCTGCTTCTCGTTCTCAGCAAAGTTTGCCGTATCTTCCTCGGCCTGCTCCTCACGTGCTGCCGCTTCCTTCATCGCTACCTCTGAATCGAAATTCGACTTGAGCTGGTTATATTGCATGAAGAAAATTACAGCGAAAATTATTGCTGCCGCTGCAATAATACAGACGACGACCAAAATAATCGTTTCAATCATTGTCGTATCTTTTTTACCAGGGTTCGCTGCTGCCGTAGTAGCTTGCGGAGCCTGATTTGGCATTGCTGGGTTTACCCCAGGCATCATATTATTTGCTGGCATTCCAGGAGTAGGAGCTGCCGTTGGCGCACCATTTGGAACCTGTCCCGGCATCGGTGCAAAACCACCCATATTATTCTGATCCATAATTCAATTATATTTTAGCTTATGCTTTTTCGCAACAATTATTTGCTAAAATCTTCCTCAATTACCTTGATTTCGTTCTTTAGTTCCGCCAGATCTTTCTCGATTTCTTTCGCGAGCCCAGTCAATGCTTTGTATTTCTCGCTTGCTTCCTCGAGTTTAAAATCATCCGAATAAAACCACTCGACGCCACCCTTCAGCTCATCTATCTTTTCACTGATATTTTTTGCCATTTACCGCTCCTTTATTGCTGTTACTTTTGCTTTAATTTCTTTCTTTGCCGTCATAATATCAATCTCAGAATCAACTGCGATCTCACCCTTCACTAAAGCATAGCCTCGTTCGAGCACGCGCTCCGGATTTAATTGCTCTAGTATTTTACATTGCGCGAGCACATCCTGCTTCGATAACTCAATTTTGCGCGCAATTTCTTGCCCAACACGTACAATTTCTGTGCAATTTACCTCTGTTATTTCCTCGATTTTCGTATTGAGCAAATTATTTATTCGTTTTATATCTGCTCGTATGTTCTCAGCAATCTCACGTCGGTCTCGCGTCAGCATTTGCGCCGCATTTGATGGCGTCGAAGCCACCACGTCGGCCGCCAAATCGCATAGGCTTTCGTCAATCTCGTGCCCTATTCCGGTAATCACCGGTATCT
>JAFWLZ010000025.1 GCA_017510835.1 Candidatus Saccharimonadota bacterium | reverse complement strand
CACGAATAACGCATTCGTCAGTAGCATTGACATTTAGCGGAATTGATGCCATTGCTAGAGCGCCAATGAGCGCAAAAACTACCTTTTTCACCTTATCTACTCCCTGTAAATAATTATGCTTTAATTATAGCAAATTTTGGCAAAAAAGTCAAGCGCTTTGAACTATTCTTGCGAATATTGCGAAATTATGTCCTTAACTTGTTGCAGTAAGGGGTAATTTTCTGCATCAATAATCTGGGCAGCGCTGTAGCCTTCAACGGTCTGAAGATCGTTTAGGATATCGTTGATATTGTCTCCTGCCTTGAGGCGTTTTCCAAAGGTGAAGTTGCGCGATTCGCGGTTCGTACTCGAGAGGATGAGATCGCCGAGACCGCAGGCCATATCTGAAGTATGCGGATCGGCGCCGTGTTTATGGAGGTAAGTAGCGATTTCGTTGTGAGCGCGCTCGATAAAGGTCGCCATATCGTTCATCGAATCGCTATGGTAGCCCGCCCCGATAGCGTAGACGTTTTTGAGGGTGCCGCAGAGGATAATTCCGAGCGGATCGTCGAATAGCTCAATGGTTATTTGGTCGTTCTTGAATAGGCCCATCACATAGGGACTAGATGCGGTGAAAGTGGCCGGTTTGCCGTCCATAATTTCGCTAGCGAAAGCGGGGCCGGAAATGACGGAAAACTGCGAAAAATCGGCGAAAAGATCAGCATTTAGAAGGCCTTTACTGGCGAGAATGGTTGGGATGGTTTTTAGCTCCTGCGGGTAGTTATCGATAAAATCTGGAATAAAAATAGACGGAATTGCGATAACGATGGTGTTGGCCTTATAAGTAGCCATATCGAGGGTAATTTCTGGGTAAACATTTGGGTCGTAATAGTTAATTTGATGGCCATTATCGGTAAGGATTTTTCCGAGAGCCTTGCCAAAAACGCCTGCGCCGAGAATTGCGATGTTCATAAGAGTAATTTTAGCATATCCGCTTTGGTGCGGTAAAATAGAAGAGATGAAAAGTATTATTAGTGTTAACTATAAGTTTATGGAATTGCCTTCACGCGAGTTACTAGAACTTGTTGCAAAATATGCAGATGGGATGGAGGTATATGTAGATTATCATCAGCAGGCTGAAGTAGATTACTTAGATGAGATTGCGGCGCTGATGTCGGATTACAAGCTGCGTTTGCAGATTCATGGCGAGAGCACGCTCTCTTTGCCTGAGCAGAAAGAGTTTTTGGCGCGCGTAAATAATTATCGGAGTTATGATGGACTAATTCTCGTGACGCTTCATTCGATTTACGACGAGGATATTTATGAATCAGTTGAGCGGACGAAGAAATATTTTGATGAGATATTAGAGTTTGTAGAGGCGAATTGCCCGAATATTGAGATTTTGATTGAAAATTTGAACGATTGGGAAGAACATTATCGCCTAAAAATGGCAGATATTGTGCCAGTGATAAAAGAAAGGCCAAGGCTTGGCGTGACTTACGATATTGGACACGTACTCGCGGATGGCGAAAAAGATTTGATTGGCGATTCTGCGCAGATTAATGATAGGATTAAAAATCTCCATATCCATACTTGCCGTTCAATGACTGACGACCACTTGCCGATATATAAGGGAGATAAAAATTGGCAGTTACTCATTGATGCTTTACGAAATTTCGGCGATATTCCAGTGGTGTTTGAGTATAACTTGTTAGAATGTCGCGGCGAAACAATACACGAAAAAATAGTCGATTATTTGCAGACTTTTGCGCCGGTGATTAGCGCCGCTTCAAAATAGCGAGCGATTCGATGTGTGGCGTGCGTGGGAAGAAATTATAAGGGGTTAGTTGGGTAATTCCGTATTTCTCTTTTAGAAGAGCGATGTCGTGAGCCTGGGTAATTGGATTGCAAGAGAGGTAGATGATTGATTCTGGCTTAGTTGCGTTAAGCGCGGCGATAAGTTTTTCGTCGCAGCCAGCGCGTGGTGGGTCAAGGATGACGGTTTGGTCTGGTTCGATGTACTCAGTGACGTCTTCAGATTTTGCAAGGACGCAGTTTGCGTTTGTGCCTTTGGCGTTATTCTGCATTTCGGCGTAAGCGGCGCCGTTTACTTCGACGAGCGTGAGTTCTTTGTCGCGTGCGACAGATAGCCCGATGCTACCTACGCCAGCGTAAAGATCGAGGACTTTGGCGGTGGCGATGTGCTGTTTGATTTCAGCTAAAACCATCTCGTAGACTGGCAGATTAATCTGGAAGAAGCCGTTCGGCGAATAGCTATATTCGTAGCCGAGGAGTGTGTCGGTGAGGTTATCCATGACCGGGTGGGGCTGGCGATTAACGAATAAATCGCCGCTAGTGTTGCCATCTTGGTCGCAGCGCAATAGTAGCAATTGATAGTTGCGCGCTTCGGCATGTTCGGCGTTGAGTTTGGCGAAGATTTCTTCTGCTTTATGCCAGATTTCTGGACGCTCAATACTGCTCTGCGTAATTGGTACTTTACGGTGTGAGCCGCGTTGGTGAAAAGCGGGATAGATCTTGCCATCGTCGTTATTCCAGTAGAGCGCATACTCCATTTTGTTGCGATAATGATAATCTTTGCCGTCAGTCTTGGTTGCTTCTGGTTTGATGTCAATGTGGTTCTGCGTAAAACATTCTTTTACAAGCTCGCGTTTTTGCTCGAGTTCGTAAGGATAATCTAGGATTTGCCAAGGGCTAGTAGCGAGATAACACTCGTCTTTTGGCGCAATGCGATGTGGGTTTGGATTACTGATAGTAGTCGCAATGCCCTCGCAGTAGCTGCGTTTGTCTTTTGTGATATCGAAATCGACCGTTTCGCCTGGGAGCGCATTCCAGATGAAGGCTTTCTTGCCGTCATCTAACGTGGCGATGCCTTGCCCGCCCGGAACCAATTTGTCGATTTTTGCTTGCATAGAGATATTATGCCATATTTTTAAAAATGTGCCAAAAATATCGAACTTATGCTTCATGGATTTTGATGTTCATATTATTCTACCAAGCACGGGCCTGGTGGATGCATCATGTCCGTTAGACTAATAATCTTTCGTGTCAGTGTGGAGCTAAGTATTCAACTACCGAAGCTCAAAAAATCCCCTCGCCACTAGGTTTGGGGAAAACCCTCAGAGCCTGGTTTCTAGCGCCAGGCTACTGCGTATATTTTAGCATATATTTTCTAATAATTCCTCGAATTTAGTGTAGCCGCTTTCGGCATTGAGATGACCGCCGTTGTGGATGATTATTTGTTTTTTCGTTAGAGTGTCTGCGAATTCTTTTTCAACTTCAAGTGGCACATATGGATCGTTGTCTGAATAGAGACAAGTAATATCGTTGCAATATTCTTTGATTCTCGCTAAATTGTCGGTAAACATCGGCTGATTAACCGTATCAAATTCTTCGTTAATGCCGAGATAATTATTGAAGCCGCAGACAAATATAAGCTTGGCAACTTTTCGTTTGCGCGCGACAAGATATTTGCAGACAAAAACTGGCGCGATGCTGTGCGCGATAATTATTGTCTGTTCGTCGATATTCAGTTCGTCTAGTACGGCTGCCCAGGAAACGAAATTTTGTTTGCCGATGCCGATGGGCATTTGTGGCAGGATTACTTCCTCGCTTTTTTCTTCAAGTTTTTCTTTAAGCCAAGGAAACCAGTTGCCGTCTTTTGAACCGAAGCTGCCGTGAATAATGAGGTATTTCATAGCTTTACTATACCACGAGAGAGATGCCGTTAGTGCTATAATAAAATAGATGAAAAATGTTATTGAAGTAAAACACTTGACCAAGAGCTACAAGTCGAATAAAGCGGTCGATGATTTGAGCCTTGAAGTTAAGGAAGGTGAGATTTTAGGTCTTTTGGGTCCGAATGGTTCGGGCAAGACGACCACGATGAATTGTATTTTGGCATTGCTAAAATTCGACGAAGGCAAGATTAAGATTTTTGGCGAGGAAATGTCGCCGGATGCTTATGAGACAAAGGCTAAAATTGGCGTCGTGTTTCAGGAAGTGGCGGTCTTTGACGAGTTGACTGTTTATGGCAATATCGATTATTTCTGCGGTCTTTATATCGAAGATAAAGCAACACGTGCGCAGTATGTCGAAGATGCATTGAAGCTAGTTGGCCTTGAAGAAAACAAGAGCCAGTACCCAAAGCAGCTTTCCGGCGGCTTGCTTCGTCGTCTAAACATCGCTTGTGGTATTGCTCATAAGCCGAAGCTAATCTTTCTCGATGAACCAACGGTTGCAGTTGATCCACAGAGTCGAAATAATATTCTCGAAGGTATTAAGAAATTGCGCGATGACGGTGCGACGATTGTCTACACTACGCACTATATGGAAGAGGTCGAGATTCTATGCGATCGTGTGATTATCCTCGATCATGGCAAGATTATTGCAAGCGGCACGAATGATGAATTAAAGGCTCTCGCAAAGATTGAAGAGAAAGTTACGATTGAAGTAGCAGATCTTCCGCCGAAACAACTCGGTGGATTTGAAAAAATTAAGAATGTTAGTGATGTTGAATATGATAATGGCGTGCTTAAAATCGTCTATAATAAAGGAAAAAATAATCTTGGCGAGATGATTGAATATCTCAAGGCGAATAAGATTGCTTATAGCAAGATATTTGCAGAGCGTCCGACACTAAATGATGTATTCCTTGAGCTGACCGGTAAGGAGCTGCGTGACTGATGTTTTGGCATAATTATAAATATGCTTTTAGGACATTAATTAAAAATAAGGCTTTGGTTTTTTGGACTCTGGTCTTCCCTTTTATTCTCGCAATTTTGTTTAATATGGCATTTGCGAGATTGCATGATTATGATGTTTTTGAAGCATTTGATGTAGCGGTCGTGAATGACCAAGCATATGAGGACAATAAGGTGTTTAGTGAAGCCTTTAAATCTCTTAGCGAAGAAGGCGACGAGCAGTTATTTAAAACGCAATATGTTGATAAGGAAAAGGCAGAAGATCTGCTTAAAAAAGAAGAGATTGAGGGCTATGTCTATATAGCTGATGGCGAGCCGCATGTAAAAATCAAAACAAATGGTTCGAACCAGACGGTCTTAACGACGGCGACTGAGCAAATCGCGCAGAGTGCAAAGATGATCGAAGATATTGCGACGACCGAAATTATCCGTCAGGCTGGCCAGGAAGTTGACGTGGCGGCGGTTTACCAGAATGCCGTGAAGATCGTAACCGAGGCGGAGCCAAATGTAAAAGACGAGTCGCACGTAATGAATATGATAGTGATCGAATTTTACACTTTGATTGCGATGGCTTGTATGGAGGGTGCGATGTTGAGCTCAGATATGATGAATCGCTGTTTGCCAAATATTTCGAATCGCGGTAAACGCGTGGCGGTTGCGCCAACACGCAAGAGCGTGATGGTTGCGAGCTATCTCCTCGCAGGCTATACGATGCTCTTCTTGTCGGTGATTTTGCTAATTGTCTTTATGCGTTTTGTTCTTGGCGTAGAGTTTGGCGCGAACCTTGGTTTAATCATTTCTCTTGCGGCGACTGGCAGTCTTACGGCAACGATGATGGGGATGTTCTTGTCAATTATTCTTAAGACGAATGATGCAGCAAAGAACGTGATTATCTTGACTGTTACGATGGTTGGCTGTCTGTTTGCGGGTATGTTTGGTGGTATGAAAAATTTCTTTGATGAAGCTTTGCCGCTCGTAAATAAAATCAGCCCAGTCGGTCAGATTACGGATGGTTTTTATGCGTTATTTTACTACGAAGATATGACTCGATTTATTGTGAACGTAGTGAGCTTGCTTGCGATTGCGGCAGTATTCTTCTTGCTTTCGATTCGCAGTTTAAGGAGGACGCGCTATGACAGTATCTAAGGCATTTTGGAAGATTGCTCTTAAAAATATTGGGACAATTATTACGTATACTGTCATCCTGATTATGTTCGGGACGATGAATATGAACTCTGGCTCAACGACTACGTCTTATGAGGCGAAAAAGCCTTCAATTGTGATTTTTAACCATGATGAAAAAGTGGGTGTGACGAAGAGCTTTATTGAGTATCTCGAAAAAAATACTGAGATTGAAGATGGCTATGATGATAATGATCGCTTAAAAGATGCGCTATTCTATGAAAATGTGACCTTAGTGGTCGAGATTCCGGAGAATTTTCACCAAGATATTGCACTTGGCAAGAATCCTGAGATTAAAACGCGTTCCTCGGCCGGCTATGCGGCGGAGCTTGCAAAGGTGGTCGTAAATCGTTATCTAACGGTCGCACAAGCTTACTCGAAGATAAACCTCAGTGAAGTCGATCTGACGGCGAAGATTGATAAGGCGCTTGAAACGAGCTCTGAAGTTGAGATTCAGACCGTTGTTGATACGTCGAAATATTCCAAGCCGACCCGCTACTTTAGCTTTGCAAACTATACGATTCT
>JAFWLZ010000024.1 GCA_017510835.1 Candidatus Saccharimonadota bacterium | reverse complement strand
CTCGAAAAATCATGCCAAATCCCCTTCTCTGGCGAAACCATAAAACTTGGCGTACGATCAGTCCCCCAAGGTGAGTGCCCTTTAAAATTTCGACCGGCACGCTTCAACTCGATGTACTGCCCAATTACATCTTCCACCGCCAACCGTGTTCGAATTTCCTCTTTGGCATCCTCCATGCCACTATTATACCTTAAATGTATTTTTCTATCTCGCTTATGATATAATTGCCTTATGGATAATAAAGCCTACCTAGATCAAATCGCCGTCAAAGGCAAAGTCAAATCGGGCCCAATCTTTACCCCGATGCTTATAAAAATAATCGCCGCCGGCGTCGTAGCTTTAATTACTCTTATTATCGTAGGCGCTGTAATTAGCAGCAGCAACAGCAAGGTCACTCAGACTTACGAACGCGCTTATCTCCGCATCACTAACCTCGCTAACGCAAAAGGTCCTCTCCAGGTCTACGCCGAGAAGGTCAAAGATTCCAATCTCCGCAGCTATGCGCTCACCTTCTTCTCTTCTCTCAAGACTACCAATGTCAGCCTCAGCGGCATCTCAAACAATATCGGTATCAAACCTAACGACATCTCCAAAACCGTAAAGGGCGAAGAAGACGCCAATACCGCCGATCTCGAAGCATCATTCAATAATGCGGTTCTCACTGGCACAATCGACGAAGTTTATGCTTCCAAGTTTTATCAGCAAATATCTCTCCTGCTCGCAATCGAAGCCGAAGCACGTGCTAAAACGACCAATCAGCAATTCGCATCAGTCCTCGATCAATCAACTAACGACATCGTTATAATTCAGAACCAACTCAACGAATTCAATTCGGGCAAATAAAAATAACCCCTCGCAAAAGGGGTTATTTTTTTATTCTTCAGTCGGAGCCGACATCTCGTAAGCATGCCGGATTAAATCAAAGATTTCGTCTTCTGCGAGCTGACCGGAGCAAATCACTTCAATCCCATTCCGACCCAAAGCTCGACTCTCCATCACGCTCTCGTAGCGCTCCTGCAAGGTCTGACCGAGCTTGCGATCGCAACGTAATTCAATACGAAGCGGCTCTTTTCCCTCTTCTACGCAAAGAAAAATCTTTTCCCCGCGCGAGAATATCCGCCAGCCTTCTTTTTTCTGTTCGGCAAGATCCTCAAATCGCTCTAGATATTTTACGACAGCTTCTTCAGATACCATTTCAACTCCTCAATGCTGCCACGAATATCGTCTAGCGCGCGATGATTCTCGGGCTTCAAAAACTTCTGATTCAGGGCGTTCTCAAAGTAAACCTTCCACGCCGACACATCAAGCTGACGATAATGTAGGCGCTCGTTTAACTTTGGCCACTCGCGCTCAATGAATTTCTGATCCTGATGAATGGAATTACCCGCCAAATATACCACTGCGTCGCCGCAATTTTTCTTGACGAAATCCAACAATTCATTTTCAATTGCCGCCGCCGCCTTGCCAGAAGCATTCTGCGCGACCAAACCATCATAAGAAGCTTTGTTCTTCTCCCAGAACTCACCAACCATGCGCTCCTTGATGATCTTGTCCGAGACCTTTACGACGCCCGTATAGGTCGCCACTTCCTCAAGATCCCAGCCAGTAATTATCGCCGCTACTTCTAGAATACGGTCGTGCACTGGAGACAACCCCGTCATTTCGAGGTCGACCCAGAGCAGCATAGACTTATCTTTTTTCTTCATTATTTTTTCTTAATATCAAGCTTTAGGAGCTTAATTACGAGATAAACAACAAGCGCCAAGACCAAGAAGTTAATGAAGTCATTAATAAATGCGCCATAAGCCAAGACTGCATGTTCACCAGCTGGTGTCGTGCCAAGATCAACCGACAAACCACGAATACCATCTGCACTGCCGAGTAGGAAGCCGAGTGGTGGCATAATTACGTTATTAATAAGCGAATTAACGAGTGCGCTCGCTGCGGTACCTAAAATCAAACCTACAGCAAGACCAACCACATTTTGCTCGCGAATAAATTGCATGAAGCCGCTACCGCCGCCCTTAAATTTTTCAAATGCTGCTTTGTTGAGCTCTAGTGCTTTTGCTTTTGCGTCAACTTTTTTGTCTGCCGCTTTTGCGTCCTTTACTTTTGGCGCAGCTTTTTTTGCTTTTTCTGCCATATTCTTCCCTTATTTAAACTTATTTTTACTATAGCAAACATTGACTTTTTTCGCAATCTGTGCTATAATAACAAAACATACTGAACTGTAAACCCAGGGTAGTATTTTTGCCCTTTAAAAAGCCATTATCATAGAGGAGGTGATAGCATGGCAGCAAAAGTATATCAATTTCAACCGGCCGGCTTCTCCTTCGAAAGGGATAAGAGCGGCCAATATAATCTAATCCCCGGAGAAATCCTCCGAGATTATTACAATAAAGTCGTCCATGGCTCTGAAATTGGACCTTTTATCATTAAGCTCTACTATAATGATGATCGACTACCTTTAGTTATAGACGACGGAATCATCGTACCGATGACAGACAAGGAAAAATCCGATCTTCGCCGTTATGGAGGAGAAGCTTTCTCCGACATTCTACTTTGTCATAACTTCACTATCGAAAAGCTAACTAAGATTAAAAAACGGCTAAGCGATGAAGCCGACAAAGCCAGCAGTGACGCCTCGTTCGTATTACACAAAAAGAACGTTTATCAGCGCCACACTGACGAAGGTTACGATGTTATTACTCTAAAAGTAGGAAACGATCGTATTTCTTGTGGCTGGTATGATTGCTATCGAACTGATAAACTTGGTCTCGAAATGTCCGCTTTTATGCTCTACGCCCTAGGCTTCGTAAACGCCGAAGACGAAAAACATAAAGAGCTCTGGAAAGTTTGCCACAATATTTTACCGCACAGTTCCGAGCTAAAGGATATCAGCATCGTCGATCGAATCATATTAGACGGAATGCGGAAACTAATCTTACCCAACCAAAAACCGATAGTTTTCGAAAGCGAAACTCTGTGGTAGTGACAAAAAAATAAACCCCAGCACATTGAAGTGCTGGGGTCATTTTGTTGAGAAAAATATACAATCAATTATTTACAGCTTTTGCCAATTTAGCCGCTGCTGGGTACATTTCCTTAACGAAACCATATTTAGCAAAAATTGAATCAATCTCCTCATCAGTCTTGGCGCGACAAAGCTCAGGCAGCATTTTTGAATATTTTTCAACGTCAGACGATGCGGTAATAATTCTTCCAAGCTTCTCTAGCTGGTTCGCCTCTTTCTGCTGTTCTCTCTTCGCAATTCGAAGCAGCTCGTCTGCACAGTCGCCAATGGCCTCAGTTTCTTCGTCCGGATAGCTATCCTTTATAATCTCTTTGCCTCTGCGCTTGTCTTCCTCTTTGGTGCGAATCTGATAACCACGATTCGTGCTGGTTCTTTGCAGAAGATGATCTGCTCGAACAATCCCGCTCGTTATCTCCTCGCCATCGCTGCTGGACTCTCCCCCACCCAACAAATAATCGATTCCGTACTGTACTTGGTTAATAGTTTTCTGCTTTTTCTTTTTACTCATTTTTTATTTCCCCTTTCGCCTTCTCGGCAAATATATTTAATCCAGAAGACATAAAAGCGAACTGCCTTCGGATTAGTTTCCGCTCCCCTGTGCCGAAACTAACCCGAAAGTAATGAGTATTCCCAACAAAATTAAAGTACACTAATAAAAATTAGAACACCT
>JAFWLZ010000023.1 GCA_017510835.1 Candidatus Saccharimonadota bacterium | reverse complement strand
GTCGCTGACAACAGTGGTGCCAAGGAACTTGGCGTCATCCGTGTTCTCGGTGGCACTCGCGCTCGTTACGCTCACGTTGGTGATATTGTTACTTGCTCCGTCAAGGAAGCATCCCCAACCGGTAACGTCAAGAAAAAAGCCGTAGTCCGCGCTGTAATCGTTCGCACTCGCAACCCAATTCGTCGCCCAGATGGTTCAACTATCCGCTTTGACGATAACGCTGCAGTACTAGTTAACGAAGACAAGACGCCAAAAGGCACCCGCGTCTTCGGTCCAGTACCACGCGAACTCCGCGACCTCGGTTATAACAAAATTATCAGCCTTGCGCCGGAGGTACTATAATATGGGTATTCGTATTAAGACTGGCGATACTGTAAAGGTAATCGCAGGCTCCAACAAGGGTCAGACTGGTAAGGTTGTTAAGGTTAGCCCAGCTGACGGTAAAGTATTTATCGAAGGTATCGGCAACCGCACCCGCCACATGCGTGCAAATATGTATCGCCAAGGCGGTAAGAAAGATATTCACGTCGGTATCGATGCATCTAATGTTGCTCTCGTCATCGATGAAAAAGCTGGCAAAACCAGCCGCATCGGTTATGGTAAGGACAAAGACGGTAAGACCGTCCGCATCGCTCGCCAAGCTAATAACAGGGAGGTTAAGTAATGGCTGAAACTAAATATGAGGCTCGTCTTAAGACTCTCTACAACAAAGAGATTGCAAAGCAACTCCAGAAGGAGCTTGGCCTCGAAAATATCAATCAAGTTCCAAAACTCGAGAAGGTCATGGTATCTTCCGGTGTTGGTAAAAAACGCGAAGATAAGCGTTTCACTGAGACAGTTGAGCTTACGCTCACTAAGATCACTGGCCAGGCAGTTACACCTCGCCTTGCAAAGAAATCTATCGCTCAGTTCAAGATTCGTAAAGGTATGGGCGCACCAGTTGGCTACGTCACTACTCTTCGCAACGACAAGATGTACGAATTTGTCGATCGTTTGATTAACGTAGCACTTCCACACGTTCGTGACTTCCACGGCGTACCACGCAAGTTCGACGCTCAGGGTAACTACAGCCTTGGTCTTAAGGAACAGACTGTATTCCCAGAGATTAGCTTCGAAGATGCAGCCGTACTCCACGGTCTCGAAATTACCTTTGTTATTAAGAATGGTTCCAAGGAAGGAAGTACTAAATTGTTAGAAAAATTCGGCATGCCGTTTGAAAAGGAGGGCAAATAATATGGCTAAGACTAGTGCTGTTCTCCGCGATGAAAAACGTCGCAAGATGTATGAAAAATACGCTGAAAAGCGCGCTGAGCTTAAAGCGGCTGGCGATATTGAAGGTCTACAGAAGCTTCCACGCAACTCTAGTCCAACTCGTCTCAAGAACCGCGATATGCTCGACGGTCGCCCACGCGGCTACATGCGCCGCTTCGGCCTCAGCCGTATTAATTTCCGCGAAAAAGCAAGCAAGGGTGAAATCCCTGGTGTAACAAAGAGTAGTTGGTAGGAAAGGAGAAGATTATGTCAATTCAAACCACTGATCCAGTAGCTGACTTGATTACTCGCATCCGCAACGCTATCGCTGTCGGTAAGACCGAGATCCGCGTCCCAACCAGCAAGCTCAAGTTTGCGGTCGCAAGCAAGCTACAGAAGACAAACTATGTCGAAGCGGTCGAGCTTGAAAAGGCTGAACCACGCGACATCCTTCACGTTGTTATTAATAAAGAAGGCGAAAATGCCCGCATTAATGAAATCTCAAAGGTTTCCACTCCGGGCCGCCGCGTTTACGCCGGCGTCGCTGAGATCCCACGCGTCAAATCTGGCCGCGGTACCGTTCTCGTTTCTACGAGCAAAGGTATCATGACTGGCCAGGAAGCTGTCAAGAACAAACTTGGTGGCGAGATTCTCGTAAAGGTCTGGTAATATAGTAACAACCGCAGAAATACCCCTGAAAATGGGGTATTTTTGTTGCACTTATGATGGATATGCTTGAAAAATTTAGCGAAATATGATATAATATACTCATAGTCACTAAAAACTTGTAATTTTACATATTATCTTGGGAGGGAAGATTATGGGTAAGAAAAAGAACAATGATCCGGCTAGACGGAAGCAACTAATTTCTAATTTATTTAGCCGTGTAGTTGAAGCTATTAATCGCGAAGATTCCACGCCATTGTTATTCAATGTCATAACGGCGATGGCTATCAATCATACATGGATCACTGAGGAGAGCGTTTTTAAGGCGGCCATACTTCAGATAGTACGTACGGAATGGCCTTTGGATGAATTAAAAAAGAACATGTTTGGCTTTATTAACACTTGGATAGACAATTATTATAAAAATAATAAATCCTCACTGCTAATTTATTCACAAAACTATCAAAAAGCACTGGTCGCAATCGTAGAATCACCGCAGACTAATGAAGATGATAAAAATGGCATTTATCATTTGTCCGCCGCTCGAGAGCTAAGAGGCGCTATCAAAAGCCTTAAAGAAGAGTATCGACGAGATACATATAATCGCTATGCAACGAACGGATGTAT
>JAFWLZ010000022.1 GCA_017510835.1 Candidatus Saccharimonadota bacterium | reverse complement strand
TATTTCGGGCTTCATGTGCTCCAGGAAGAAATCGAGGAGCTTACCTGTTGCCTCCTGCAAGAAGTACTCTTTCAGATCGTCCGGAAGATCTTTTGGTCCATCGTCCGTCTTGTATGCATTGAGTGTCTGCAAACGAAATGCTTGTGTGATTGTTGAATCACCTTTCTCTTTTGTCTGCTTAAACAGCATCACCGACTTCTTGACGTTATCACGGATAGGCATCCAAACATCATCGATGAAGCTTGCCCATTCTTCCGGGCTTACGTCGAAGTTTTCTGGATTATACGTGATCTTACGAATCCAGTTTGTCTTCTGAATGCCCTTGGAGGTAGTCCACCCAAAAGTTTCTGTAGAGATAATGCAAGGAATAACTCTTAGAATGCATTCACCATCTTTGCCTTTTCTGAGCCAAATTCTTACATTATCTCCCAACTTCTTGTTTTCTGCCGCCACTCTTTCAAGCACAGCTGTTGTTTCCATTACTATAAAATCTGCCATATCTACTAAATCCCCCCTTTTCTGGATTATTTGGCAGTACATGCCGTTCCTCCCTATGAGAAACATAATGCACAACTATAATTATAGCACAGAATGGTCAAATAGTCAATATAAAACCTTATGCTTATTAGCGAGTATCGACGCATCGTAACTCACAAAAAGGCGGTTTTTGTGCTATAATACAGATAGCAAATAACAAATCGAGAAAATGATAGATATTTTCTCGCAAACGCTTGCGATTGAATACTTATTATTTTCTCGAGGAAAGGTAGTTTTTGATGGATATCATCAACCCAAGCGGCAAGAAAACCTTCAAGCTTGAGACGGATTTTTGTGGCCGCAAGCTCGGTCTCGAAGTCAACCGTGTTGGTTTTCGTACCACTTCATCAGTATTAGTAACTTATGGCGACACCGTCGTGCTCGGCTCGGTTGTTGTTGGCACCAAGCCAGTCGTTCAGGATTTCTTCCCACTCTCAATTGATTACGAAGAAAAGTACTACGCTGCCGGCAAAATCAGCAGTAGCAAGTTTATCAAGCGCGAAGGTAAGCCTTCAGACAATGCTGTCCTCGTTGGTCGCCTGATCGACCGCCCAATTCGCCCGCTCTTTCCGAAGGGTTATCGCCAGGAAATTCAGGTTGTTACGACCGTTCTTTCCATGGATCCGAACTTCCGCCCAGACGTAATCGCAATGATCGCGGCTTCGAGCGCATTGATGCTCGCTGGCGTACCATTTGATGGCCCAATCGCTGGCCTTCGCATCGGTCGCGTCAATGGCGAATATAAAGCATTCCTCACTCCAGAAGAGCGTGAAGCTTCCGATCTCGACCTCGTCGTTGCTGGTAAAGATACTGGTATCACTATGGTCGAAGCTGGCGCAAACGAAGTCCCAGAGGAAGTCATCGTTGGCGGTCTCGAATGGGGTCTCAAGATGATTCAGCCTGCAATCAAGCTTCAGAACGAACTTCGCGAGAAGGTTGGCGTAGAAGAGAAGGAATATACTCTCATTCTCCCAAGCGAAGAAGCACAGGCGAAGGTCGATAAGTGGATGGAAGGCAAACTTGGCCCAGAACTCCGCACCCAGAACACTGTCGAGCGCAATAATCTCATCGACGAAATTCGCTGGGCAATGCACGACGAATTCTCACAGGAGATCACCGACGACGAAGCTGGTATCACTGACAAGATGACCGACGAAGAGAAGATGACTGCTCGCACGCACTATTATGACGAGCACTTCCGCGCTGAATATAACGATGCCTTTGAGCTCGCCGTTAAGCATGATGTCCGCAAACATATTATCGAGGATGGTATCCGCCCGGATGGTCGCAAGCTCGACGAGGTTCGCCCGCTTAGCTCGCAGGTCGGCATTTTGCCACGCACGCACGGCTCCAGCCTCTTTACGCGTGGCGTCACTCAGGCGATGAATATCGTAACGCTCGCACCACTTAGCTATGGTCAGCTCGTCGATACGATGGAAGTTACTGACGGTGTTCGCCGCTACATGCATCACTACAATGCTCCTGGCTACACGGTTGGCGAAATCTCCCGCATGGGTAGCCCAGGCCGCCGCGAAGTTGGTCACGGCTATCTCGCCGAGCGCGCTTTGACTCCAGTTCTCCCAAGCGAAGAAGATTTCCCATACGCTATCCGTAGTGTCACCGAGATTATGTCTCAGAACGGTTCTACTTCGATGGCGGCAACTTGTAGCTCCTGTCTTGCACTTATGGATGCTGGTGTTCCTTTGAAGCGCCCAGTTTCTGGCGTTGCAATGGGTCTTATGATGGACGGTGATACGCCATATGTCCTTACTGATCTTATGGATGCTGAGGACTTTGCTGGCGATATGGACTTCAAGGTTACTGGTACTACCGAAGGTGTTACCGCACTTCAAATGGACATGAAGGTTCATGGTCTCCCGGTTGAGGTTCTTCGCAAGGCAATCGCCCAGGCGCACGAAGGTCGTATGTTTATCTTGAAGCATATGCTCAGTGTCCTCGAGGGTCCACGCGATCATCTCAGCCCATACGCTCCACAGATCGAGAAGCTTAAAATCAACCCAGATAAAATCGGTACAATCATCGGTAAAGGTGGTGAAACGATTAATAAGATCACTACTGAGACTGGTGCTGAGGTTAATATCGCCGAGGATGGCCTCGTTACGGTCGCTGCAAGCGATGCAGAGAAGATCAAGAAAGCGATGGATTGGATTAAATCTCTCGTCGAGGAACCAGAACCGGGCAAGATTTATAACGGTAAGGTTGTTTCGATTAAAGATTTCGGTGCCTTCGTGAATATCCTCCCTGGAATTGACGGCATGCTTCATATTTCTCAGATTAGCGACAAGCGTCTCGAGAAGGTAACTGACGCACTTCAGGTCGGCGACGAAATCAAGGTTCGCCTCGATGCAATCGACGATAAGGGCCGTCTCAGCCTTTCGATGAAGAACGTCGATCAGAAATAAAGCATAAACACTTAAAATATCTAGAAGAATATTGTACTCTTCTAGATATTTTTGTGATATTATTACATTAAATATAACTTAAATGGAGAATAGTTAAACTATGGCAACAACTAAAGCAGTAGTTGATCCAGTTAAAATGCCTAAAGTTAAGGCTAACAATAATCTAATCGCTGGTATCAACGCAGCAAGCCTATCTCTATCTACCTTCATGGGTTGGATGGCGATTTTTGCTGGTATTGCAGGTTTCACAACCAAGGGTTGGGCAATCGAAGTTCCTTTCGCAAGCCTATTCTTTGGCGCAAACAACACAGTAATGGGCATCGGTCAGGTAGCATTTGCTGCTGGTATCGCAAGCGTCCTACTCGCTGTCGTCGGTTTAATCACTGCTGGTAAGATTACTGACCTCGACGCAATGAAGAAGTCCTGGAAATGGGCTCGCAACGCTATTATCGTCTGTGCTGCCATCGAGGTAGTAAAGATGGTTTCTATTGCAATCTTTGCTCTTTGTGGCATCGGTAGCAAGGCATTCAGCGAAGGTTATGTCTGGCTCAACTCATTCCTATCCTGCACGCTCGCAGCAATGGCATTGGTTGGTCTCGCATTCATCGCTCACTTCATCTCAGTGGGTAAGACTACTGTTC
Source organism: Candidatus Saccharimonadota bacterium (assembly GCA_017510835.1). GTDB lineage: Bacteria > Patescibacteriota > Saccharimonadia > Saccharimonadales > Saccharimonadaceae > UBA2834. Next base: position 5,364 of record JAFWLZ010000022.1, on the reverse strand, counting down.
TTAGCGTTATGCGCTTCATTGCCATCGGTATCGCATCGGTTGGCTGTGCATTGCTAATCATCTCGACGATTGTCGGCTATCACAGAACTGTTTCGCTTGGCGGCTCCAGCAGCTCAAGCTCCAGCAGCTCTACCTCAGTTGATGATATTCTCAACTGGTTCAAGTAAGAATAACCAGCAATTAAAAAGAGAAGCGCATATGCTTCTCTTTTTTATGGTATAATTAATGATATATGGCACAGAAAAAGCGAGGTAAAAAACGCAAATCATCCGCCAAAGAAGTTCAGCCGAAGCATACGCTTCCGGGAGGATTTTGGCGTCAAGCGCTAGCAATGTTTTTCCTTCTAATCGCTGTTACTTTTGTTGCGGTTTGGCTCGGTGCTGGTAAAAATGCCGTTTTTCTTCAGGGTTTCAAAGAGGCTTGCGATAATGTATTTGGCTTTACGAGCTATCTATTTCCGTTCATCCTCGTTTATCTTGCAGTTATGATTTTTCGCGCTCCAGACAATCGTCTCGACGCGAGTATTTGGATCTCCTCAGTTTTGATGATTTTCTGGTTTAGCGGCTTGTTTGGTGTCGGCAGTTATGGTTCGCCGAGCTCGACCGGCGGCGTTGTTGGCGACTTCATGAATGGATTTGCAGTAAAGAATCTCGGCAGCGGCGTTTCAATTATGATTTATGTCGTTCTTATCCTTATTACGGCTCTCTTTATGTATGCGGAGACCCCGCTTGCGCTCTTTAAGAAAATCGCTTCAATTTTCAAGACGAGCAAGGATGGCGAAGATGTCGAGAACGCTCGCGTCATGCGCAAGAATAAAGAGAAAGAAGCCAAAGACGATCTTGGTAACTTCAAAGTTGTTTCTAATGTTGAGACCGTGAATGATAAAAAGAATCGTGACTTGCCTCTCTTTAAAGAAAATAAGATGAAGGAGATAAAAGCCGCCGAAGAATCGACTGCGCTTGTTGCTGTTTCTGACCCGAATTGGAAGATGCCACCGATGGATCTCCTGAACAAAAAGACCACACCGGCTGATCCAGGCAATACTGAAGAGAATGCACGCATTATCAAAGATACGCTTGCACAGTTTGATATCGATGTTGCTGTCGAGGGTGCAAACCTTGGCCCACGCATCACGCAGTATATGCTTCGTCCACCTGCCGGTATCCGCGTAAATAAGCTTCTTGCCTATGATAAAAACCTCGCGATGTCACTCGCGGCAGATAAGATTCGTATTGAAGCTCCAATTCCACGCACGAATATGGTTGGCATTGAAGTTCCAAATATTACGCCAGCTAGCGTTGGCCTACACGAACTTCTTCGCGCTCAAGAATGGCGCAAGATGGCTAGCGAAAAGCCGCTTGCCTTTACGGTCGGTAAAGATATTGCTGGTCAGGTAGTAGTTGGCGATCTTGCTAAGATGCCTCACCTTCTTATTGCTGGTACGACTGGTTCTGGTAAGTCTGTTATGACGAATGTCTTGATTAGCTCGCTGCTTTATCATAATTCGCCGAGCGATTTAAAGCTTATAATCGTTGATCCAAAACAGGTCGAAATGGCGGCTTATGAGGATATTCCACATCTTCTCGCGCCAGTCATTAATAGTACCGACAAAGCACTCAGCGCAATGAAATGGGCGGTTGGCGAGATGGAGAAGCGCTATACACTCATGAGCAAAGAGCGTGTAAAAAATATTATTGACTATAACACCAAGATGGCCGAGCAGGGTGGCAAAGTTACAATCGAAGACGAGGATGGTAATCCGCAAGAGCATGATCATGGCAAAATGCCATATATTGTTATTATCGTTGACGAGATGGCTGACTTAATGATGACGGCAGGCAAAGAGCTAGAGATGCTTATTGTTCGCATTGCACAGAAGGGCCGCGCCGCCGGTATTCATCTCGTGCTTGCTACTCAGCGTCCAGAAGTAAAGGTTGTCACTGGCCTTATCAAAGCGAACATTCCTGGCCGTATCGCCTTTGCTGTTAACAACGGCGTCGACTCGCGCGTCATGCTTGATGCAATGGGCGCAGAAAAACTTCTTGGCTCCGGTGATATGCTATTCTTGACGACTGAAATGATGGGCAAACCTCGCCGTGTTCAGGGTGCATTTGTTAGCGACAAGGAAATTGGCAAGATTACTGATTTCTTGCGTCAGCAAGCCCCACCACAGTATAACGACGAAGTTACATCACAAGCTGTTTCGCTCCCAGGTATGCCGGGTGCCGGTGGTAGCATGGGTGGCGGTGGCGGCGACGTTGAGCGCCAAGCAGCAGAGATTGCAATCCGCGCCGGCAAACTTTCGACTTCGCTCTTGCAGCGCCAGCTCCATATTGGCTACGGCCGTGCCGCATCGATTATTGATGAACTTGAAGCGAAAGGCGTAGTCGGTCCTGCAACCGGCGGCAATAAGCCACGCGATGTCTTGATTACTTCTATCGACGAATATCCAGGATAGTATGCTATACTATCATTATGAAATTAAGTCAAACATTCACAAAGACGGCCAAGACTGCTCCTGCCGATGAAGTGAGCGAGAGTGCGAAACTCTTAATTCGGGCTGGCTATATCTACAAAGAGATGGCTGGTGTTTATGATTATCTCCCGCTTGGTATGCGCACGCTCGACAATATTATGCAGGTTATCCGTGAGGAGATGAATGCACTTGGTGGCCAAGAAGTCCGCATGACGGCGCTTCAGCCTCGTGACGCCTGGGAAAAATCAGGTCGTTGGGACGATAAAGTTCTCGATGTTTGGTTTAAGACACAACTAAACGCTGGTGGCGAAATCGGTCTTGCTACTACACACGAAGAAGCCTTTACGCGCATGATGCAGACTTATATCTCTAGTTATAAGGATCTTCCGCTTTACGTCTATCAGTTCCAGACTAAATTCCGTAACGAGCTTCGCGCAAAATCTGGTATTATGCGTACGCGCGAATTTATGATGAAGGACCTTTACAGTTTTAGTCGCACAAAAGAAGAGCACGACGAGTTTTATGAAAAAGTTGCCAAGAGCTATACGAAGATCTTCGATCGCCTCGGCATCGGCGCTGACACTTTCCGCACTTTCGCAAGCGGTGGCAGCTTTTCGAAATTTAGTGATGAATATCAGACGCTCTGCGAGGTCGGCGAAGATATTATCTATCTCGACCGCGAAAAAGGTATTGCTGTTAATGAAGAAGTTTATACTGATGAAGTTCTTAGCGAACTTGGCCTCGATAAGTCGAAACTTGAGCAACATAAGGCAGCTGAAGTCGGAAATATCTTCACGCTCGGCTATAAATATTCCGAACCACTCGAACTTGAGTTTAATGACGAAGACGGCAAGCGCCAAAAAGTCTTTATGGGCAGTTACGGGATTGGTCCTAGTCGCGTCATGGGTGTAATCGCCGAAAAACTCAGCGACGACAAAGGTCTCGTTTGGCCAGAAGAGATTGCTCCGTACAAATACTACATTGTCGCGATTGGCGATAAGGCAATGGAAGTTGCAGAAGACTTACATAACAAAGCACCTGAACATATTATTCTCGATGATCGCAAAGATAAGCGTAACGGCGAAAAGTTTGCTGACGCTGAATTGCTTGGTATTCCATACCGTGTCGTAATTAGCGATAAAACTTTGGCAGAAAATAAAGTCGAATTGAAAAAACGTACAGAAAATGAAATAAAACTCTTGCCATTAGCAGATTTTATTGCTAAGATATAACACGAAGTAACAGTAAATTTTCCTATTTTTTCTGGGGTACAGGAGGGATATTTTATGGCAAAAACAGTTAGTATTACCGCTGCTGGTCGCAAAGATCTAGAGAAGGAACTCGCCGAGCTCAAGGCTCGCCGTCCGGAAATTGCAGAAAAAATCGCGACCGCTCGTTCTTATGGCGATCTCAGTGAAAATGAGGATTATTCAGCCGCTCGTGGCGAACAAAAAGTCATCGAGGGGCGTATTCTTGAAATCGAAGACATTCTTCTCCACGCTAAGATTATTAAGTCTGGCAAGAGAGAAAAAGTTGCGATGGGTTCTACCGTCACACTTAAGTCTGGCAATAGCAAGAGCGTATATACGCTCGTCGGTGCGGTCGAAGCTAATCCGCTAGAAGGCAAGATTAGTAACGAATCGCCTATCGGCAAAGAAATATTTGGTAAAAAAGTTGGTGATGAAATTAAGCTTCCAAACGGGAAAAAATTCAAAATAGCCGAAATAAACTAAAGCACTCACCAAAGTACACTTAAAAAATACGCTCACCAATCTGAAGCGTATTTTTGCGTTTTAATAAAAAAGAAAGAGGTGGTTATATGTCAACTAAACCTAAGAAGGAAGAGCAGAAGAAGGCTTATCGTCGCACTCTCCATTACTATGGGATTATCTTTAAAAAGTACAAATTCCATACTTTTGGCTCAATTATTGCGACTCCATTAGTCATCTTGGCTCGAAACACGCTCATTCCGCTCATCTTTGCTAACATGATCGATCGTGTATCGCAAGGAATTGCTCCTGAGCAAATCATCCCAGAGCTTCTTCCGCAGGCACTCGCCTTGCTCGCATGCCATATCTTTGGTTCATGCTTGCTAGGATGGTTCCGCGTCTATTCGCTCTGGAAGATGGAACTTCGTGGAATGTACGACCTTGCGACAATGTGTTTCGATACTGTTTGTACGCAGTCGATGCAGTTCCACTCGGACCGCTTTTCTGGTTCGCTTGTATCTCAAACAAATAAGTTCGTCGGTAGCTTCGAACGCTTCTTCGACTTATTGATCTTTCAAATTCTATATCTCGTATCATTAATAGTCACAATGATGGCTGTGCTTGTACCGCGTGCGCCATGGTTCGCCTTTGGTCTACTGATATTTATCGCTTTATATATTTTATGTTCTGCGATTACTTTCAAAAAGATTTCGCATCTCAGTCGCGAGTGGTCAGAAGCGGAAAACAAGCAGACTGGACAGCTTGCTGATTCGGTTTCCAATATTATCTCAGTTAAATCATATGGACGCGAGGCGCATGAGCGTCGTCGCTATGCTAAGTTTAGCCGTGCTAGTATGGATGCTGGTTTCGCAAATATGCATGCACATATGAAGCGCGATATTGGCTTTAATCTTGTAAATATCGGGATTATCGCGATTATTGTCGTTTTCTTGATGATCGGCCAACCGGTATTTGGCTTATCTATCGCAACGCTTATCTTGATTGTGAACTATTCTATGACCGTAATGGGGGAATTGTGGGATGTAAACAACATTTTTAGAACCATCAACCGCGTATTCGGTGATGCATATGAAATGACGATGATCCTTGACACTACAAACAATGTCGTCGATGTATCAAACGCCAAAAAACTTTCCGTCAAGAAAGGCGAATTGGAGT
>JAFWLZ010000021.1 GCA_017510835.1 Candidatus Saccharimonadota bacterium | reverse complement strand
CACTATATGGATGAAGTAGAGCGCCTTTGCGACGATATCCTTCTCCTAAAGGACGGCGTCGCGCGCGCACAGGGGCCAGTAAAAGATGTTCGTAAAAAGTTCGATAATAAATCGCTCGACCAAATCTTTGTAGATATTTATGGCGAAGAAGTGGAGGCAGAAAAATGAACAAAACTAAAGAAATAATCCGCTTCGAAGTACTTCGTAGCCTCAAAAAGCCTAGCTTTTGGATTGCTGCAATTCTTATCCCAATCGGCTTCGGACTCTATATGGCCTTTGCCGGTCTCGTCGGCTACAATGCGAGCGAAACGCTCTCTAACGGCACCGACACCACCGATAAAAAACTTGGCATTTTTGACGAAGCAGAATATCTTAACGAAACGAAGTTTGTTAACGCCGACCAAAAAGAGCAAGAATTGGAAATCATCAAAGATAAAGAAACCGGCATTTCTGCCGTCAAAGAGAAAAAACTCGACGTTTTCTATTACATTTCTAAAGATTTCACCGAGACTAAAAAAGTCGAAATCTACACAAAGCCAGAATCTTCTAGCTTGATGGACGATTATTCGATTCCTATCCGCACGCTTTTATCGAGCACCGCTCTCAAGAATGTCGATGAACTAGACTACGCCGTTATCACTCAGAATATTAACTTTGATACTACAACCTTTGACGCAACAGACGATCATGTCGTCGATATGAACGAGCGCATAAAAGAAATCATCGGCCCAGCTATCGCATTGGTTTGTTTCTATATTCTGATGGTTGTACTCGGTAACCGTCTTACCGCCGCCATGGTTGAAGAGAAAGAGAACCGCATCAGTGAGCTCCTTCTTACTAGCATCAAGCCCGTCAACCTTATCGTCGGTAAAATCGTTTCCTTAATGATTGTCGGTCTAATTCAGCTATTTGTCCTTATCGTACCGATGCTTGTCCTCTTTAAGATTGGCCAGAATGGCAATATCCTACCAGATTGGCTTCAGCTCAGCTTCGACTTCGTCAGCATCGCACAATATCTGCTTCTCCTCATTGCTTCATATTTCCTCTTTACCGCAATGAGCATGGTCATTGGCGTAATCTCGCCTACTGCAAAGGACGCAAACTCATACTCGTCCGTCATGATTATCATGGTAATTTTGCCAATTTTCTTCATCAACGTATTCATGCCTGCAGGCACTAGCGCGCTCACTTACGTCCTTAGCTATTTCCCACCAAGCGCGCCAATCGCTCTCATGCTTCGTGGCGCCTTCGGCAACCTCCCAACCTGGGAATTCTGGCTCGGCTTAGCCGATGTTGCAATCTTTGGCGTTCTTATTGCTAAGCTCGCAACCTACATTTTCTGCCGCAACGCAATTGAATTTACGCCAAAAATCAACTTTAAGAGACTATTTGGAACTCCGCGCAAATCATGGAAAAAGTAAGTATTCTTCTTGGTAAAACCGTTCAGAAAATCTCTCGCGTTCGCGGTAATGGCGGATCCGCTTTGCCGGGCCTCGTCATCGAACGAACGAATCCAAATTTTATCAAGAAAGTACTAGAAAAATTACCATACGGCGTCGTCGTTATTTCTGGCACTAATGGCAAAACCACGACAACCAAAATGGTTACCGAGCTCTTCGAAAGCCAAGGCTTAAAAGTCTTCACTAATGAAACCGGGAGCAACTTTGTCCGCGGCGTTATCTCAGCAATTCTCAAAAAGATCAAGATTAGCGGCAAATTTAATTATGATATCGCCGTCCTCGAACTCGATGAAGCGCACGCCGTAAAATTCAGCGAAGTAGCGCCAATCGACTATGCGCTAATACTTAACGTTCAGCGCGACCAGCTTGATCGCTTTGGTGAAATTGACCATACTGCCGCCTATCTACAAAAAGTCGCCACAGCCACGAGAAAAACTGTCGTATTGAACCGCGAAGATCCACGCGTGAGCAAAATCACGGCCAAAAATACCGTCTTCTTCGGCCTTTCAGACGCGCTGGTTAAAAAGTTCCCATCAGACGACGACCTATTAAGCCACAACAAGACAAAGGCATCGAGCAAGAAAGCGCTCGTTACGCTCGAAAAACTAGGCGACAAAGCGTCCTACTCAATCGACGGCAATAATTATACGACAAATCTCAAAGTAAAGGGCGTCTACAATGCTTATAACGCCGCAGGCGCACTTGCCGTCGTTAAGACAGTTCTGCCAGACAGAAACACTGACGAATTAATCCAGTCGCTTGCAAATATTGAGTCCGCATTTGGACGCGGCGAAGTATTTACGATCAATGGCTGCGAAGTCGAATTGTTGCTTGTCAAAAATCCAAGCGCCTTCCAACTGAGCCTCGCTTCCTTTGTAGACGACAAACATGAATACATGATCGCAATTAACGATGCAATCGCAGACGGCCGCGATGTGTCATGGCTCTGGAACGTCGATTTCCATTCATTACCAATAATCAAAATGTGTTCCGGCACACGCGCCACAGACATGGCCCTGCGATTAAAATACGACGACATTAAGACCGCAGCTTGCATCGAAGACCTAAAGCAAGCGGTCACAAAATTCACATCGTCCAGCAAGCAACCAAAACGCATCTTCGCTACCTATACGGCCATGCTAGAAATTCGTAAAATAATTTCCGGAAAGAGTCTCGTATGAAATTAAAAATCCTGCATCTATATCCAAATGAAATGAATCTCTATGGTGATCATGGCAACATTTTGACGCTCATTAAACGCTGCGAGTGGCGCGGCATTAAGACCGAGGT
>JAFWLZ010000020.1 GCA_017510835.1 Candidatus Saccharimonadota bacterium | reverse complement strand
GAATGGTAAGGTTATGCGCGAACGTGCATTCGGTAACCACATCTTGGCTAAGAAGTCCAAGGCGCGCAAGCGCAACATGAAGACCCCTGGCACCGTCAAGGGCAAAATTGCTAAAAACGTTAAAACTGCATTAGGAGCTTAGGTTATGAGAGTCAAACGTGGAGTTGCTGCTCGCGCAAAGCACAAAAAGATTCTAAAAGCTGCTAAGGGCATGCAGCACTATCGCACCCGTAGCTATCGCATGGCGAAGCAAGGTGTCATCAAATCATTGCGCTATTCCTACCGTGATCGCCGCAATCGCAAACGCGATCTTCGCGCCCTCTGGATCACTCGCATCAACAACGCTGCCCGTGAAAACGGCATCAGCTACAGCAAGTTGATCAACGGTATGAAGAACAAAGGCATCGAACTTGACCGCAAAGTTCTCGCAGAACTCGCTGTCAACGATCCAAAAGCCTTCACCGCTATCGTCGAAAGCGTAAAATAATACTACGAAAAAATACCTCCGCGCGTTCGGAGGTATTTTTTATTGCTATAATAATCTTATGAGAGACTTCGAAAAAATCAGTTTCAAACAGTTCAAAAAGGACGTCGCTGATGACCGTGACCTCTATGATAGTATTATTATTCCCCAGCGCAGTTCCGAGGCTACCGCCGGCTACGACCTCCCCCTATTGAACGATCTCACTCTCGAGCCAGGCGAAACCGTCAAACTCCCTACTGGCCTCAAAGCCCGCTTCCAGCCTGACGAAGTTCTCCTCTTGATTGTCCGCAGTAAAACTGGCTTCAAATACAACATCCGCCTCTGTAATCAGGTCGGCGTCATTGATTCAGATTACTACAATAACCCCGACAACGAAGGCCACCTCTTCATCAAAGTTCAAAACGAAGATACCGAAACCCACAGTTTCAAACGTGGTGACGCCCTCGTTCAAGGCGTTTTTATGAAGTTTCTAACTACCGAAAGCGATAATAACCTCGGCAAAGACCGCCGTAGCGAATATTAAAAGGAGCAAAAATGGACGATCAAATCAAACTCTCCATTGATGGCCGCAAAGCCGCCTTCGAGAACACTTATGAATTAACCCCTGATGCCAAAAAGAAAATCGACGCTCTCTTCAAAGAGATCGAGACTCTCGGCAAAGAATGCAAAGATTCCCCTGATTTCGAAGCAAAACTTGCCGCCAGCCCGCTCAACCAGAAATACATTAACCTCTTTACTGAACTCGCTCAGACCTGCAAATCCAAGCTCACCCCTGCCCCAGAATCTGTCGATACCGGTCCTACCGCCGGCGATGTTGCTAAAGACCTCATCAAAACTCAAGCCGATCTCTCAGTTGACGACGCCGTTCAACACGTTCGCGGCCGCGCCTATCGCGCCGCCTACGACAAAGCCCGCGATATCCCTGTCGTCGGCGACGCCATCGACGTCAAAAACAAAATCGACTTCTTTAGCCGCTTCAAGAAAAACAAATAAAAAACCTCCTGGCCACATTAGCCAGGAGTTTTTCTGTTAGGAAGAGATTGTTCATAATCTTCACCGAGACATATTGCCTTTAGTTCATCAACATTTGCACCCCTTTTGAAAAATAAAGGCAGATTTTTCTCGATAAACTCCTTATCAAAGGCTCGAACAAATCGGTTGATATCAGGTTTCGCGCCAAAACTCAGTAGCGCATCATAGTAATACCATGCATCTTCATCGGACATCATCAGCATTATTTTCCCAATATCCGCACCGGCTAGCGCATAAAAAGGCCATCTTCGCCTCATCTCTTCATTTACATCCTCAACGGAAAACTCATCAGTTCCGTCACCATACATCGCTACAAACTCATCAAATCTAGTTAGATAATGAGATAAATCCTGCATACATCACCCCTCCTCTACAAAGAACCTAAACCAATAGTGGCACTCTTCAATAATTACAACACACAAGAGATAAATAGTCAAGGAACCAATCTTTGCAAATCATAATCCAAACCCGTATAATTAAATTATGTTACAGGTCAAAAATCTATCATTTTCCGTCGGACCTGCCCGAAAACGTTCTACTATTTTAAATAAACTGAACCTAAAAATTAAGCCCGGCGAGTTTGTCGTCATCACCGGTCCAAACGGCTCCGGCAAATCTACTCTCGCCAAGCTTATCATGGGGCTCGAAAAGGCAACCGACGGCCAAATCATATTCAATCATCAAGATATAACAGATAAAAACATTACTGAGCGCGCCCGGCTAGGCTTGGCTTTTGCCTTCCAGCAGCCCCCTCATTTCAAGGGTGTAACTGTTAAGGATCTCCTTCAGATCTCCGCCACTGGTCACGAGACTTTTCTCGAGGATGCTGAGACGGACTATAAGAAGCTTATCGAAACCGTCGGTCTCGACGAGAGTTATCTTGAACGAGAAGTCAATAATACCCTCTCTGGCGGCGAGCTGAAGCGCATCGAAATCGCTTCCGCCATCGCAAGACAAGCTCAACTCACCGTATTTGACGAACCAGAAGCCGGTATTGATATCTGGAGCTTCGAAAAGCTTGTACAAATCTTCAAGAAATTCCGCGATAAGGCCCCAGAACGCGCTCTAATCGTCATTTCTCACCAACAACGCCTAATTAAGCAGGCTGATCGCATAATCGTCCTGAGAGGCGGCCAGATAGCCCTAGAGGGGCATCCTGACGACATTCTACCTCAACTACAGGAGGAAAACGCATGAAAACCCTAGATCAAATTGAAAAAGAACTCATGCAGACCGTCGCCGACATCTCTGAACCACCGAAAGGCGCCTATAATTTCCGCGTCAACGGCAAATCTATTGGTCGCCAAAGTTCAGATAATATCGATGTCCAGCCACAAGAAAACGGTCTCATTATTACCGTCAAAGCCAACACTCAAGACGAAGTTGTCCATATCCCTGTTGTTATCTCGAAGACCGGCCATAAAGAAACTGTCATCAACGATTTCTATATCGGTGACAACGCCGACGTCACGATTGTTGCCGGCTGCGGTATCTATAACTGCGGCGCCGACGACGCCATTCATGACGGAATTCATACCTTTCATATCGGTAAAAATGCCAAGGTGCGCTATATCGAGAAGCATTACGGCGCTGGCCCTGGTGCAGGCAAAATCCTCAACCCAACATCCAAGTTCTACCTCGAGAAAAACGCCTACGCTGAAGCCGAACTCGAACAAATCCGCGGCGTCGATTCAACTAATCGCATCACCGGCGCCGAACTAAAAGATGGCGCCAAGATTCTCATCCGCGAGAAGATGCTCACTCAAGGTAAACAACATGCCAAGAGCCATATCGAAACAATCTTAGACGGTAAAAATTCCGTCGCCGACATTGTTTCCCGCTCTGTTGCCACTGATGATTCGCGCCAAGAATTTACCCTTCATATCGAGGGTAACAACGCCTGTCGCGGCCACTCTGAATGTGATGCCATTCTCCAAGATCACGGCACTGTTCTCGCCACCCCTTCCCTCGACGCCAAGCATGTCGACGCTCAGCTTATCCACGAAGCCGCCATTGGCAAAATCGCCAGCGAGCAACTCGACAAGCTTATGACGCTCGGCCTCACCCGCCAACAGGCAGAATCCCAGATTATCAACGGCTTTCTAAAATAATTACTGCCCAGCCATCTTTTTCTGGCAAGCCAGGAAGTATTCTACTGCACGCATGATGTCGTTATAGATTTTCGTCGAAGCCTCTTCGTCCTCGATACCACTCTCTAGTAGTTTCTTCGCCCTATCTGTAGCGAGACCAATATCTACTAAGAATTTCGCAAACTGACCACTCGTCTTACTAGCGTCCGCCTTGATTTCTTCTCTCTTATCATCGGAGGCGACCGTCATATCAAAATAGCGACGCAGCTCTTCAATTGGCACCACGAAATACGCTCGATACATCGCATCCTCTGGGAAAGCCTCCCAAATCCGCGACATAATACTCCGTTCAGCCTTATAACGGAACATGTTCTCCGTCCCCTCAAAACCCATATTACCAATCACATTTTTAAGCGTAATATAGTGCGTCGTCCCCTCGATTAACGCAATCAAGCCACGTTCCATAGCAACTCTTTGCTCAAGATCGTCATAGCTAACCGGCAGTGCAAATTCACCCCTAAAACCCGCCCCCGCTGCATAGCTCACAGCATGAAGACTCTCGTGGAAAAGCGTCACGAACAGTTCCCCAGCGGTGTGGTGTCTATCTTGATTAATGTAACCGATATTACTCTTTTTATCATAAAAGCCGTACTTCAAATCAACGTCTTCCACTACGCGACCGGATTCTTCTAGGGCCTTCTTGAAGGTCTCATCGTCAACAATCTTCGTATGCCCAAGAATTTCATTCAATAATTCAGGTTTTACTGGGAAAGTTGAGGTAAAATACTTTCGAATCACCTGCATCATATACTCAATATTTTCTGGAGTGAGATTTTTAACATCAAAAAGCTCTATATTTCGAGCGTAATCAGATTTTCCATTACTGTTATTCATAGTATACCTCCGTGTCTATAGCTATTTTATCATAACCTATCCCAAATCTTTCTTGAAAATTTCGAAAAACATAGTATAATATGACAAAGGCTGTCTCAGCCTCGCTTTTTAAGATTTCAGAACGTGCGTGTTTTATTTTAATAATCATTTTTTAAGGGAGGGTTAAAATAATGATAACAAAAGATTTTTTTATTAATAAATATAAAGCCCCTCGGGGCATAAACCCAGAAGTGGAGCAGGCATTATGCGCTGCCCTTATTTCCCCAATAGTAATCTGTGGCGAAAAACACTTCTGCATAAACATCCACGAGAATAGTAGCGGCTTCGATTTCGAATACGCATCCAGCGAAAAAGATGTCCGTCCTGACGATTTCTTTACTAATTATCCAAAGGATAGAACTCTCGCGATGGTTTATTACGAAATCTCATTCCAGACTAATCCACGTACTCCAAAAGTAGATAGACGCGTTCTTCTCGTTGAAATTTCAGCATTTACCGATGAAGGTGACGAAAATATTGCTGTCGTTTCCTCATTACAAAATATCTTTGCTAGACGTTTCTTTAATGCACTAGATGATTATCCTAAAATATATATCCCCGCTAGATGTTATGTCGGCAACGAACCAATTATGTTCTAGAAAACTACACTCCACGTTCTGATTTACTCCAAAAGCCCTCTGCCCAAGCGCAGGGGCTTTTTCATTCGAAAATATTTACCACAAAAAATGGAGCCGCCTTCGAGACTTGAACTCGAGACCCCTTCCTTACCATGGAAGTGCTCTACCACTGAGCTAAGGCGGCAACCTTCGCTAATTCTACCACAATACCGCCCCCTCCGTCAATCCGTGCTACAATAAAACCATGAGCAAGAAAATCGAAAACCCAGCCCTACAAGCACTAATTTATTTCGCTGCAATCCTAATTGCTAGTCTCATTATTTGGCCACTTCTCGACCTCTTAATTTGCGGCGTCTTCACCCATTCCGAATTCCATTACACAATCGGCGACTACATTATCGAACCACTCATCTTCTCTGTCATTTTTACACTTCTCTTCTATGTCCCACCAATCATCAAAGCCCGCAAGAAGAAAAAATAACCCGTCATAATCATCAAAAAAGTCGCGACATGTGCGTGACTTTTTTGACGTAATTATTTCTTTTTGCCCAAACTTTTTCTTTCTTAAAGAAAAAGTTTGAGGTGCTCGCTCTAGTAAGCCGGGTTCTGTAACTCGCCGAAGCAAGCCTGTAGTCATCTATCTAGCTCCACGATTGCTCGCGGAGTCAAGCGGTGAGCGACCATCCGCGGATCACGGTATCTAGGTCTCCTTGCAGCCAATAGAGTTTACCCCACCCCGCTGTCACCAGCGGAATCTGTGGGCTCTTACCCCACTCTTTTCACCCTTACCTCCGAAGAGG
>JAFWLZ010000019.1 GCA_017510835.1 Candidatus Saccharimonadota bacterium | reverse complement strand
TGATTCTGAAGCGCAGTTCTTGGATGGTACGAAAATGAAGCAAGAAGGATCTGATGCGTGGTCTGAAGAAAAGATAATAACGCTACTCGGGGATCTTGGCAAAATAATAGATTATTTCTTTGATGAATTCTCGTTTATTAAGAAGCGTAAATATCGCAAAGAAATAATGCAAGAGATCAAGCGCCTGTGTGACAAAAGTCAGCAAAGCCGCGATTTCTTCTTGAGCTATTATGAGTCAAGGTTTGAACTGTTCAACGAACTCTTCTCTGAATATCCAGAACATATCTTTATCACGCAGGGGAAATATAAGCGATATGAAGTTGTTATGGATATAGCCGAAAAACTAGAGATTTCGATGCAGGATAAGCCCGAAATTGAGGTCTTTTTCGCTGATAAGCCGGAACCTAACCAAACAGACGATGAGACGGACGAAAAAGCAGCGTTTATTAGAGGCAGATATGCCTTCAGTATGGAGGAACATCAGATTAAGCTAATCCATGCCTTCGACTCTTTCACTCAGAGGTTGCTCGGTGAAGGTCAGGATTATCAGATCTATAACTTTTGGCCAAACGAGACACTCGACAGAAGAATCGTGAGGCCGGTCGGACCTTATATTGCCGTAGCATTCAAGCGAGACGGCAAATGGTATATGTTGATCGACGGCATCTACGAAAGATGTGCTATCTATATTTGGACCGGCGAAAATCTCATTGACGGCCTATCTATTTTTAAGACAAACAAAGGCTACGCGCGACAGCAGCCGAACGTATGCCATTTGAATCATAGGGGGACTAGAGAGGCTTACGAAATTACTTACCTGAAAGCTTTATCAAAAATAAGCTAATCTCCCTAAGATAATGAATTTGCGCTCCATTTTCCGATGGAGCGCATTTTCTATTGATATTTTTAACAAAATGTGATATAATAAGACATGTAGTTGTTGTTTAAAATGAGCAAGACAAGGAGGGGATGTCGATGGACAAGAGAAATTTAAAGAAACTAGAGACAAGTGTGGACTCGGGTCCCATCTGGCACTTAGATAGAGAATGGCCAGAATATCATAACAGAGTAACACTAGTTCTCGATGAGTTTGAACAGGTGCTTGGGCAGCCATTAGTTCACGCGATAACAAATGCGGGCTACAGGGGCGAACGCTCAGAGGAAGAGTATTTGTATTCGCATATCGCGCGTAGAATCGCCGAGAAGGTGAACGGCCTTTCCTATTACGCGATAACAGGCGATCCTAAGCAAATTACCGAAGAATACGACATTGAAGACCCAGCGAAATTCTGGATCGAATCACTCGACTCGATTAAGAGAGACGTAAAAAGGGACGATGTCATGAAGGCGCTGAACGAGCTCGATCATATGCTCCGTCACTGCGTGGATGAAATTGTAGAAATTGACATGTTTGCAATGAAAGCAATTACAATTATCCAGAAAAACAATAAGCAGTAAAATTTCTATTCCTAAAAAAACAACTATTATAAGCCGCGGAGTCAGTTCCGCGGTTTTTCTATTGCAAAAAATCAACAGATATGATACAATAACCGAGATATTATTAACAATAAGGGAACGCAATGAGTCGTATCGGAAAACTACCTGTAGAGGTTCCTGCAGGCGTGACAATTACGGTCGGCGATAAGGAAATTACTGTCGCTGGGCCAAAAGGCACGCTTACGGTTCCTGTCCAGGCCAATACCACGACGAAAGTCGAAGGTAATCAAATTATAGTTACACGTAGCGATGACGAGCCAAAGTCTCGTGCTTGGCATGGTCTCCAGCGTGCACTAATCAATAACGCCGTTCAAGGTGTTACCAAAGGCTTCGAGAAGAAACTCGAGGTTAACGGTGTCGGTTTCCGCCTAAGTGGTGGACCAAAAGAAATCGAAATGGCTCTCGGCTTCAGCCATCCAGTCAAGTACAAAGCCCCAGAAGGCATTGAACTCAAGACTGATAAGATGGTTATCACCGTCTCTGGCATCGACAAGCAAAAAGTCGGTCAGGTCGCAGCTGAGATCCGCGCACTTAAGAAGCCAGAACCATACAAGGGTAAAGGCATCAAGTACGTCGATGAAGTTATTATCCGTAAAGCCGGTAAGGCAGGGAAGAAATAATCATGAAAGCAGAATTTAGAGCGAATCGCACTCGTGCAAAGATTCACGGCACTGCTGAACGCCCACGCCTTAGCGTAAATATCAGCAACGCGCACGTTACCGCACAAATCATCGATGATGATAAGGGTACCACGCTTGCCTATGCAACTACCGTCGGTAGCAAGCAGAAAGGTAGCAAGAAGGAACTCGCCGCTTATGTCGGTAGCGAAATCGCAAAGAAAGCAAAGAAAGCCAAGATCACGAAGGTCGTCTTCGATCGTGGTGCACGCCTTTATGCAGGTCGTATGAGCAGCCTCGCTGATGCCGCCCGCAAGGAAGGATTGGAGTTCTAATATGGATAACAAGCAACCAAGAGTAATCAACAAGTCCGGTACTACCAAACTCACCGACGAAGCAGTTGCCGCAAAAGAAGCAAAGGCAGAGCGCGAATTCCGCGGTCGCCGTCGCGACAATCGCCGCAACCGCCGTGCTGCTGAGGAAGGTAAGAAGGAATTTGATTCTGTAAATATCTCAATCAATCGCGTATCTCGCACCGTCGCTGGCGGTCGCCGCATGCGCTTCCAGGCCCTCGTTGCCGTTGGCGATCACAAGAATCGCGTCGGTGTTGGCCTCGCAAAGGGTAATGATGTTACGAGCGCTGTCCAGAAGGCAGAGCGCCGTGCAAAGAAAAACATGATTGCCATCAAGATGCAAAATGAAACTATCTGGCACGAAGTCGAAACCAAGGTTACCGGTGCTCATGTCCTCATGAAGCCAGCCGCTCCTGGTACCGGTATTATCGCCGGTGGCGTCGTTCGCTCCATCATTGGTCTTACTGGCATCAAGAGCCTCATCAGCAAGAGCCTCGGCTCTACCAACAAAGCAAACATTGCTTACGCTGTTATCGAAGGTCTTCGCCAGCAGGTTCCAAAATCTGAATGGAACGGTGCCAAGAAAGCCGAAAAAGCCGACAAGAAGGAGGCTAAGTAATGAAATACAACGAATTGACAGTTGCAAAGAACCAGGATCGCAAGCGCGTTGGTCGCGGTATCTCCGCTGGTCAAGGTAAAACTGCTGGTCGTGGTACCAAGGGTCAGAAGTCTCGTACTGGTCATCATAAGCTTCCTGCTACCTTCATGGGTGGTCAGCGCGCTATGATGCAGGCTGTGCCAAAGATGAAAGGCTTCAAGTCTATTCATGCAAAGGCTCAGGTCGTCTACACTGACGCTCTTAACGAGCTCAGCGGCAAGGTAGATAACTTCGTCCTCGCAGACAAGAATCTTATCGCAGATCCATATGCCAAGGTCAAGGTTATTACTCGCGACGAACTCAAGGCAAAGATCGAGCTTGAGACTCAGTTTGCTAGCAAAACTGCTATCGAAGCCATCAAAAAGGCTGGCGGTAGCTTCAAGAAAGTTGCAGTTCCTGCTCGTCAAAAGCAGAAAAAAGACGACAAATAATCGTTTTTGCAATAAAAAACGAAAAAGCACTCCACACGGGGTGCTTTTTTGTGTTATTATAGAAGGAGTAAATAAGAGGTAACATGAATTTTAAGACCATTTTCAAGTCCTTCAAGAATAAGGACATGCGCAAACGCATTTTGGCCGTGCTTGGGATTCTCGTCGCTTATCGTATTTTGGCGCATATTCCGGTACCGCTCGGTGACACACAAACTTTCAGACAGGCTGTCGATAAACTCGTCAGCGGCACCGATCTTGGTGGCTTTATCAACCTTATTTCTGGTGGTGGCTTGACGAATCTCTCGATCATACTCGTTGGCCTTTCGCCATACATTACCGCATCTATCGTGATGCAACTTCTTACGAAGGCGATTCCTCGTCTCGAAGAACTCAACAAGGATGGTGAAACTGGTCGTCGTAAGATTAATCAGTGGACTCGTATCCTTTCTATACCTCTTGCAGTATTGCAATCAATTGCATACATCTTTATCTTATTCCAAACGGTAGTGACGGAGTCTTCGACAACGACTGCCACAATGACGACCGAGAACTGGATTCTCGCTGTTACAGCAATGACGGCTGGTTCGGCTCTCTTAATGTGGCTCGGCGAACTCATCTCTGAGCAAGGTATCGGCAACGGTACATCCACAATCATTCTTTGTAGTATTATTTCTGCTTTCCCGACGACATTCGCGAGCATGCTTAATGAACTCTTTGATACGAGCCAGGGCTCTCTCAGCCTCTTTGGCTGGTTTAATCTCCCAGTTAACCCATCAATGTTCTTTATTATGTTGGGCCTAGGAGTGGGTCTCGTTATCGTTCTTTATCTCTTGGTTAAGATCAATGAAGCACAGCGTATTATTACAATAAATTACGCTAAGCGCGTTCATGGCAACTCTGCCTATGGCGGCATTAAATCTATCATGCCAATAAAGCTCATCGCAGCAGGCGTCGTTCCAGTTATCTTTGCGGTCGCCTTCCTCTCGGTGCCGGCTTTCGTTGGTCAGCTTATTGAGCGCGCTGACCCTACTAGCACAGTCGGTCAAAACCTCGTTGAATGGTTCTCTGCACCTAGTGCATCGAAATACGACGCAAGCGTCGGTCTCCAGGGCAAAGATTTCATTTATCCAGCTGCATACTTCGTATTAGTATTTATCTTTACCTACTTCTACACGAGTATCGTCTTCAATTCACAGGAAATCGCCGAAAACCTTCAGAAGCAGGGTGGCTTCATCGAAGGTGTACGTCCAGGCAAGTCTACCGAGAAATATTTCAGCCGCGTCGTAAACCGCCTCAATCTGTTTGGCGCGTTAGCACTTGGCCTGATTGCAATGTTGCCGTATATTACGGACTATATCTTCATCCAGACGCTCGGATATCCACTCGGTATCTCCGTATCCGGTACAGGACTTCTCATCGTTGTTACAGTCGCGCTTGAAAATATCCGCCAGCTTAATTCTCGCGCCCTAATGGTTACCTACGACGATTATCAGTAGGAGCTAAGCAGGGATGGGCTTAAAAATCGATCGCAGAGCTAGAAAAATTACCAAAATACTTGGTCTGATTGTGCTTGCTGTGCTTGTTGTCTGTATGCTCAAAATTCTAATTTGGGAACACAGCTACTATCAGAATAAAAGTGCCGAGGAACGCAACCCGGAGCAGGCTGTAATAACAGCGCTAGCAGATGTAGTAACGCCGGACGAAAATCAGCCTACCCAGGAACAATTTGACAAATATCAAGTGTCGCGCACCGCGCCACGTTATCTTGAGATTCCACGCCTCAAAGTCAAAGCACGCGTTCAGGATAGTAATGTAAATGAACATATTCTACCGGTTCCAGATAACATTTTTGACGTTAGTTGGTACTCAGGCTCCGGTCGTCCAGGTGAAAATGGCAATATCTTGATCAGTGGCGTCGCAGAAGGCCTCACGAAGCACGGCGTATTTTATAACCTAGACAGCCTTGAAAAAGGAGACGAGATCATCCTTGAGCGCGGCGACGGCGAACGTTTTAGCTACGGTATCGAGAAACTAGCGATTATTGATAAGAAAGACGCCGCATATCAGCTTCCAAACGCCCAGAAACGCATAAATGACAAAGAAACCCTCGTCCTATTCAGCGCCCGTCGTAGCGACGAAAATGACGCTGATTTCAACTCAATTATTATTATTCACGCAAACATAAAATAGTCTTTACTTTTAAGATAAAATCTGCTACAATAAAAGATGTAATTTATGGCTAGTCAAAAAAGATCGAAAAAGGTCACAAAGAAGGCCGATTCTTCGGCAGTTTCTAACAACCGGAAGGAAGTAATTAAACTTACCGGTAAGGTTGTTGAGGCACTTCCAGGGACCAAATTTCGCATCGAACTTGAAAACGGCCATATTATTATAGGCCATATGTCTGGTAAAATGCGTAAGAATTATATCAGACTTGTCCCGGGGGATAAGGTGGATGTTGAGTTGACTCCTTACGATCTAACGAAGGGCAGAATCAGCTACCGCCAAAAAGATTAATTTTAACGAAAACGCAACAAAAATCACAAATATTATTTTTGCGATATTTGGGGTTTTAGTGTTTTCAGAAAGGTAATTTTCACTTACATGAAAGTTCGTGCTAGTGTAAAGAAAATTAGCCCTGATGACATCATTGTTCGCCGCAAAGGTGTTCTACGTGTCATTAATAAGAAAAAACCTAAGAATAAACAAAGGCAGGGTTAAGCATGGCAAGAATCGCCGGTGTTACGATTCCTAGCGATAAGCAAGTGTGGATTACACTTACTTCCGTTTACGGTATCGGTCGCACCACAAGCAAAGCCATCCTTGCGGAGGCTAAAATTGAGCCTACCACTCGGGTGAAGGATCTCACCGAGGCTGATGAGCAAAAACTTAACGATATTATTTCTAAATATACCGTTGAAGGTGACCTCAAACGTCTCGTGACCAACAATATCAAGAGAATTAAGGACATTAATTCTTATAAGGGGCTCCGCCATAAGGCAGGTTTACCAGTCAACGGTCAGCGCACCCGCACGAATGCGCGCACTCGCAAAGGTAAAGCTATCGCCGTCGGTGGCGCACAGCCAAAAGCAGCAAGTAAAACTTAAGGAGACACTATGGCAGAAGATACAGAAGTCAAGACTGCTCCTGAAGTGGAGCAAGCTACTACAGCCGAAGCACCAAAGGCTGCAAAGCGTGGCAAGAAAGGCAAACGCATTGTTCAGTCCGGCGAAGTGCATATTCAGGCTACATTTAACAACACAATCGTTAGCGTAAGCGACAAGAGCGGCGGCGTTATCGCAGCATCTTCCGCTGGTGCAAACGGTTTCCGCGGTTCCAAGAAGGGTACTGCATACGCAGCTCAGATCGCCGCAGAAAAAGTTGCTGAAATCGCCAAGCGCGATCATGGCATGAACAATGTTGACGTTTACGTCAAAGGCATTGGTCTCGGCCGCGACAGCGCAATCCGCGCATTCAGCACGATGGGTATTTCCATCAATAGTATTACTGACGTCACCCCAGTTCCACATGGTGGTTGCCGTCCTAAAGGAGAAAGGAAACCATAATGGCACGTGATATTTCACCTATTGGAAAACAATCTCGCCGTGAAGGTTATGCACTTGCTCCTAAAGCGCAAAAAATCATGGCAAAGAAGACCGGTATTCCTGGTCAGCACGCAGATATGCGCATCCGCGGTGGTAGTCTTTATTTGACTCAGCTCCGCGAAAAACAGAAAGTTCGCCGCATTTACGGCCTTCTTGAGAAGCAATTCGCAAAGCTCATGCGTGAAGCACAGAGTGCTGAAGGTATGACCGGCGAAAAACTTCTTGAATATCTCGAACGCCGCGCAGACAACGTTGTCTACCGTGCAGGTTTCGCGACTACTCGCCGCGCTGCACGTCAGCTCGTCTCTCACGGTCACTTCACACTCAACGGTAAGCGTATCGATATTCCATCAATTCGTCTTTCCGCAGGTGACGTCCTCGAGGTTCGTCCAAAGTCGAAGAAAAACAGTTATTTCGTAAACTTAAGCAACGTCGCCGGTGCTTCTAGCCAGGCACCTCTCTCTTGGATGAAGGCAGACGTTAAGAAAATGAAGATTGAAATCACTGGTACACCAAAGCGTGAAGAAGCTGAGGTGGGCATCAACGAACAATTAATCGTCGAGTATTACTCGCGCTAAAAAGGAGAAGCAATGACAAAAGTAATTCATGAAGCAGAGCTAGCAGAAATCAAGGATCTTGGTGAAAACAGCGCAAGCTTTGTTATCAAGCCACTTTACTATGGTTATGGTAACACTCTTGGTAATTCACTCCGTCGTGTTCTTCTTTCTAGCATCAAAGGTGCTGCTATCACTGCATTCCGCATTGAAGGCACCACTCATGAGTTCAGCGCCATCCCAGGCATCGTAGAAGATACTGTTGACATCATGCTCAACCTAAAGAACATCCATGTCAAATCTCACTCCGATGCTCCTGTTGAGATACATCTCGAGAAGAAGGGTACCGGCACTGTGCTCGCTGGCGACATCAAGCTTCCTGCAGAGGTTGAAATCGCCAACCCGCAACAGGTTATCTGTAACATCGATGATCCAAAGTTCACTTTGAAGATGGATATGGTCGTCGACACTGGTCGCGGCTACCTTAGCATTGAGCAATCCAGCCAAGATCGCGTTCATAATGATATGATCGCTCTCGACGCTGTCTTTACTCCAGTGCTTCGCGTCCGCTACAACGCAGAAAACACCCGCGTTGGCCAGGATACGAACCTTCAGCAGCTTACTCTTACCATCGATACTGATGGCACCATCACTCCACGTGAGGCATTCGAGGAAGCCGCTGCTATCTTAGTAAATCAATATAAGGCACTTGCCGGTAGTACTACGGTCGAATCCGCACCAGCACCAACCACTGCAGCTGCCGAAGACGAGTCTGGTCTTATGCTCCCAATCGAAGAGCTTGGCCTTAGCGCACGTACTGCAAATGCATTGCTCAACAATGACATTCATACTGTTCGCGACCTCGTCGTTCTATCAGAAAGCGATCTTAAAGAGCTCAAGGGCTTCGGCGCAAAGGCTCTCGATGAAGTTCGCGAGAAACTAACGGAGTTGAAAGTATAAATGCATCGCCATGGATATAAAGGGCGCAAGTTCGGTCGCGAAACCGACCAACGCACTGCACTAACACGCGGTCTGATGCGCTCCTTGTTTAAATACAAGTCGATCGATACGACTATGGCTAAGGCTAAGGAAATCCGCCGCCCAGCAGAGAAGTTAATTACTCTCGCAAAGCGCGGTGATCTCGCTAGCCGCCGTCTCGTCATCGCTCGTCTTGACGACCAGGCAATGGGCAATGAACTCGTTGATGTAATCGCTCCACAAATCAAGCGTGATAGCGGTTACCTACGCATTGAACATACTGGTTATCGTCGCGGCGACAACGCAGAAATGGCAACCATTTCCTTTGTCGACGAGATTAAAGATAAAAAGGAGGATAAATAATGAAGACTTACAGTCAGAAGACCTCCGAGATTGAGCGCCAGTGGTGGCTCATCGACGCAAGTGTAATGCCTCTCGGCAAGCTCGCAGTCGTCATCGCTGATAAGCTCATGGGCAAATCAAAAGTTACCTACACCCCACATACCGACAATGGTGATTATGTTGTCGTCATTAACGCTAAGAACCTCAAGGTTACTGGTGAAAAGATGACCGACAAGCACTACTATCGCCATTCTGGTTTCCCTGGTGGTTTGACTGATCTTACTCTCGCTGAAATCATCGAGAAGGATCCAAGCCTCGCAATCAAGCAGGCAGTCAAGGGTATGATGCCAAAGAATAAACTAGCAGCTGATCGCCTAGCTCGCCTCCGCGTCTTTGATGGCGCAGAGCACGCTCATACGGCACAACAGCCAAAGGAGATTAAGTAATGCCAGCTAAGAACGCAAAGTATACCTACGGAAACGGTAGCCGCAAAGCTGCAACCGCAACCGCACGTCTCTACAAGGGTAAAGGCGAGATTACGATTAACGGCAAGCCAGCGCTTGAATTCCTCAGTGGAAACAAGACACTCATGGCCGAAATCACCGATCCGCTTGCTCTTACTCAGAAGCAAAAAGAATACGATATTACTATCCTCGTTAAGGGTGGTGGTGTCGCAGGTCAAGTTGACGCTATAAAGCTCGCCATCTCTCGTGCATTGGTGCTCGAATTCCCAGAATTCCGCCCAGTACTCAAGAAGGCCGGCCTCATGAAGCGCGACCCACGCGAAAAAGAACGCAAGCACTACGGTCTCCGCAGCGCTCGCAAACGCGAACAGTTCTCCAAGCGTTAATTCGCTTCGAATCAAAATACCACCTCTTTCGGGGTGGTATTTTGTTGGCTATAATTAGTCTTCAGCAAGCTTCTTGACTACGAATTTTGCAGTCTTCATCTTTTCTTCATCTTTACTGTAGACATATTCGAAGGCTTTTTCTTCAGTTTCTTCACCGGCGCTCAAAGTCTTTGTGTAGATATAGTCATCGTCGATTTTATCGCCATTTTCATCCTGAGCCTCAACGGTAAAGTGGAACTTGTGGCTCGTATCACTCTTATTTTTAATCTTTACCTTAAGTTCAGTGTCATTGAACCAGCTACCTTCAGTAACGGTAAACTCACCAAAGCTAATCTCAACGTCTGCATTAAGAGCATCTTTCAAAATATCTTCACACTGAGAAATATTACTCTTTGCATCTTGTAGATATTTGCTGCCTTTTCGGCATTCTCAGATACCTCGCGAGTCTTACCTGCGCCATTTTCTTCGGCATAGTTTTCGCCAGTCATATAGCGAATGTCGTCGAGCTCGTTTGCGGTATTGATAACACTATCGTTAGCGCCAAATTTTTCGAGACATTTGTTATGAAGTTCTTTCTGGCGATCAGTAGCACTCGAGCGAGTATAGTAACCAGAAAGACCAGATTCGGAGTAAATTTCAGAGAATGAACTCTCGAATTCGTCGACTGCCGAGCTAGCAGAAGATACGTTCTTATCAAATTTCTCGATTGCTTCGGCGGTAATATTTGCATTAATTACCAAGAAAACGATTAATCCAGCAATACCGAGTACAACGACGGCAATAATGATCCAAAACCATGCTTTTTTATAAAAAGTAATGGGTTTATGCTCCTTAGCGGCGCCGCCAAGTACACTTTGGCCTTCGCTATTTGCGACCGATTTTGCCTCTTTTTTCTCTGGAGTTTGCTTTTTATTTTGGGCTAGAACACTTGTTCCTTCCATATATTCTCCTTATGTTATTATTCTTCGCCATTTCGTCGCGAGCCGCCACGAACCAGCAAATAGTCTATAAATAATACTCCCACCACTATGCAAAATAGTGCTTTCATATTACCTCCACTATTATTTATCAGTATAGCATAAGCATCGACAGAAACATATCCATTTTAGGCTATTATGATTCTATGCTATAATATACCTATTGGGGCGTTAGCTCAGCTGATAGAGCGCTTCGCTGGCAGCGAAGAGGTCAGGAGTTTGAATCTCCTACGCTCCACCATTTTTTATGGAAAAATAATACATGTTATAATATGAGATATGAGTATGCGAACAATTCTTACTGGGGTACGAGCAAACGAAGAGCCGACAATCGGTAATTTTCTCGGCGCCTACAAATCTATGATCAGCCTCGCGCACGAACATGCCGCTGATAGCAATATCAACATGTTCGTCCCAGACCTACATAGTTTCACTACGCCAATTGATCACGACAAACTCTATGATCAGGTCATAAAAGGCGTTAAATACTACATTGCTGCTGGACTAGATATTAATAATCCAAATATCCATATCTATCGCCAGAGTCACGTCCCAGCCCACAGCGAACTCGCCTGGATCCTCGACTGTTTTACGCCATTTGGGGAAGCAAGCCGCATGACGCAATTCAAGGAAAAATCCGAAGAACACTCTAATGCTGTAACAGTCGGCCTCTTTAATTATCCAATTCTAATGGCTGCTGATATTTTGCTCTATGACGCGGAATATATTCCACTCGGAGAAGACCAGTTTCAACACCTAGAGCTCGCTCGAAATATCGGCATCCGCATGAATAATAAATTCGACAAAGGATTATTTACAATCCCAGCCCCAGAAGAAGAGCAGGTTAAGTTTATGCACCTCGAGAAGGGTCTCCGCATTCGTAGCCTCGTCGATCCAACCAAAAAGATGAGCAAATCAAGTGAGAATCAAAAATCCAAGATTTCCCTAAACGACAATCCAGCCGAAGCGGCTAAAAAAATCATGTCCGCGACAACTGATAGCGAAGGCGTCATCCGCTTTGATATGATTAATCAACCTGGCATCAGCAATCTTCTTACAATTGAAGCATTGCTGAATGATCGCGACATACAGGATGTAATTTCAGACTGGGCAGGCCAAACCAGCTATGGCGACCTCAAGAAAAAAGTCGCCGAGACTGTCGAGCATTTCCTTGCCGATTTCCAAGAGAAAGTTGCTGCCATCTCCGACGAGCAAGTCGAAGCGGTTCTCCAGAAAGGCGAAGCATACGCCAACACTGTCGCAAATACCAAACTCGCACAAGTTCAACGTGCGGTCGGTGTTCGTAAATAATGACTATTGCAGATATATTTCTTTACTTTATCTTCTTTAGTTTTGTCGGCTGGTTTTGGGAGGGCCTTATTAGCATCGTCCGAGACCATAAAATCATTAATCGCGGCTTCCTAAATGGCCCTTATTGCCCAATTTATGGCGCTGGCGCGCTTCTGTTCTATTTCATCTGTCAACACGTAGACAATCCTATCATTATATTCTTTACGGGAGGCGTCGTAGCCTGCGCGCTCGAATACTTAACATCTTATCTGATGGAAAAGATTTTCAAGGCACGCTGGTGGAGTTACGAAGATTATCCATTCAATCTTAATGGTCGAATTTGCCTGTACGGTTTCTTAATTTTTGGCGCCGCCGCAATACTAACTTCATATATCGGTAAGCCAACAATGGATTTTATCGCACAAATGAACTATAAAATCGAATTAGCGACCGTATTAGCAGCAATATTTATCATAGACATATTCTCGACCACCAAAAGCTTCGCGAAGTTCAATAAACTCCTCCGCGAGTACCAGGCAACACTTGGAAAAGGTCGCATTGCGCAAATTATTCAACGAGGACGTCGGCGTTTTGAGGTCACTTTCATTGATAAGCCACGCAAAGTCCTTACATATCAACAGCGCCGTCTCCTCAAGGCCTTCCCAAAATTCGAATCGCGTTATAATATTGCCTTCTATGAACTAAAAAACTTCTACAAAAAGACGAAATATCAGCCAAAGAAGCAAAACGCTCATGCTCGCAAAAAGTCGAAAAAGATATTAAAATAACAGATATATGGCGAAAAAATTCAGCAAACCAGAGCTATCACGACGCATTAATGGCGACCTGCCAGAAGAGCCCGTAAAACAAATCGAAACCGAGAAAAAACGTTTCGATATGCTTTTGCTGGAATTATATCCGAGCTATAGCCGTGCCACAATTCAGAAACTAATCAAAGAAGGCTACGCCACAATCGACGGCGAAGTCATCAAGAAGCCAAACTATCTCCTAGATGAAGATTTTAGCGGTGAAGCAATCCTAAATCCACCAAAAACCGAGCAAACAGAGCGTCCGCCCATTATTTACGAAGACGAAAATGTAATCGTGTTCAATAAACCGATCGGAATGTTATCAATCAAGAAAGGCGCCTACCTTGCCGAACCTGCCATAGAAGACTATGGCGAAGTAGTTCATCGCCTTGACCGAGACACATCCGGCGTAATTATCGTTGCAAAAAATCTCAAGACAAAATCAATGCTTCAGCGTCAATTCGCCGAGCGCAAAACACATAAAACCTACTATGCTGTCGTCGTTGGACATCCGAAACAAGCTCACGCATTAATAAACGTTCCGCTGACTCGCAATTTAAAACGACCGACAACATTCCTTCCAGATCCAAACGGTAGGGAAGCAACAACTGAATATGAAGTAATCGGCCAAAATGACCGCTTTAGTCTCATTGAGTTAAAGCCGCGCACTGGACGTACACATCAACTTCGTATTCATATGGCCCACATCGGTACACCAATTCTCGGAGACACCGTTTACAATCCAAAATCACCGAAAGCAGACCGCATGTATCTTCACGCCGCTGCGCTAGAAATTACAATCCCAGACGGCAAACGCATGACTTTCACGGCACCACTACCAGAAAGCTTCCGCGATGCAGTTAAATAACGAAAACCAAATCCCGGACATCGCGAAACAGGCAAATTTTTCAATCTTTGAACTGCCAAAAAACATAAAACTAGACCAATTATTCAGTAATTCCATCCATATAGCACCCGAAGGAGATAAAGTAAAACATATCTCTATCGAACAGATACGCAATATTGCTCAGATAACGACAAGCAAACAAAGTAGTGATTTATTTATTATCATCGAACAGCCAGAATTAATGAGCCAGAACGCAACCAACGCATTCCTAAAATCGCTCGAAGAGCCTGGCAATAATATTCATTACGTCTTCTTGAGTTATAACGCCGATCTTCTACTGCCAACCGTTCGCTCGCGTGCGTATAACTATTATTTACCGGACAACAAAAAAGTAAGTGATGCGCCTGAATACTCCGAAGAAATCATAAAACTCGCAAAAGCCTATATCTCGAGCGCTCCAAATACAATCGCCGATACCGTCGATAAAATCACCAAACTACGTAAAGACGACGCTAGAAACGGCGCTCTGGAAGTAGTTAACGCCGGAATAGACTTAATGTATAAATCTTATCTTATGACTGGCAATCAAAACTTTGCAATAAAACTAGAAAAACTCCTCAAGGCCGAAGACGCGATTCAGCAAAATGGGCATCTGAAATTACAGCTCATCGCGAATATGCTATAATAGTCTCATGCTAGCAGCAGTGCTAATTTTATTCTTTACCTTTTTTATCGTATTTTTTGTGCCGAATTATAATACTGAACCAGAAGAAGAGATTCCGGATACACGCAAGACGCCTCAAATCAAGAAACTCTGGGGTCTCGCACAAACCGCGATGAAAGAGCGTAAGCCAATGAAGGCCGAAAAAGCCCTCCTCACGATTCTAAAATTCGACGAAAAGAATGCCGCTGCCTACAACCGCCTTGGTATTCTTTATGCAAAAGAAAAACACTTCAAGGAAGCCGTAGAATGCTTCGAAATTGCACAAAGCCTAGATAATAACGCTTCGAGCCTCCACAACGTTGGTCTGATTTATCTTGAAACCGGTAAATACGAGAAGGCTGCTATGGCCTTCGCGCAAGCGATCGAAATTGAAGGCGATCAACCAGGCCGCTATATTGCATACGCCAAAGCCCTCGAAAAGCTCGGCGAGCGCAGCAAAGCAATCGAAGCCCTCGAGACTGCTTATAGCCTCAGCCCAAGCACAGTCGTTCTCCGTCACCTACTCGAAATCTACGAGAATAATGAAGATGCCGAAAATGTTGCTCGCACTCGCGAACGCATCGAAAAACTCCAAGTTGCAAAGACAACGGAGAAGACGAAAGCTCGTCGACGAATTATTCGCCGCACCCAAAAAGTGCCAAAGGCGCCAAAACAGCCAAAGGCCGCGAAAGTACGTCCTGCGCGTCGTCAAGTCAGCGAAATTAGTCGTCCAACAAAGAAAGTCGCAGCACGACCAAAAACTACAGCCCGTAAGCCGCTTCCCAAAAAGCGCAAAATCATATAAAATATAGTTTATGCCGTAATAGCTCAGTTGGTAGAGCAGCCGCCTTGTAAGCGGCAGGTCGTCGGTTCAAGTCCGACTTGCGGCTCCATTTTTTTTGCGAAAAAACTTATGCTTTTCTGTTGCATCCAAAAAAATGCTCATGTATAATTAAAGGGTATATAAAAAGGGTCAAGCATTATGCAACCGGAAGGTGTTAGTTTTGTTAATATTGGAGTGTGGCTCGGTTTATTGAGGTGGATAACACTAGGCTTGCTCATAGTAGCGTGCTTCGTGTTAATAAACAAAGATAAAAAAGAGCAGAAATCAAAGCGCAGTCTTGCGATGCTTATTTTTACGGCAATCGCAATGCCGTTCCTAATTTTGGAGATCAATTTTAAGTCTCCAGAGCCAGAAAACGTCGATAAAACCGAAGAAGAGATTTTAGTTCCTTCCAAAAAGCCCGAAATCGACGACGACACTACTCATCCAACGTCAAATCCAGACGAGAATACCGAAGACGATGATCAAGATACGACAAGCGACGATAGCGGAAGCAATACCGCTCGCCGTTCATATCGCCCAAAAGAAGCTCCTCAGACGACCCCTGAAGGCGGCTCCAGCGACACTCCAGTCACACCAGACGACCCTGATGACCCAGACGCTCCAACGGTTACCTATGACGTAATCCATGAAAAGATGAACCTCGACGGGACTAGCTACACTGTAGTAGATAGCGATCATCTTTCCGGCAAAGCAGGAAAAGCAATCACACCAGATGTAAAGATCTATGAAGGTTTTACGGCGCCGGCAAAACAAACTGTCACGCTCCCAGAAGATAATACCCTTGAAATTACTTATAAATATACCCGCAATAAATATCACCTCACAATCGACAGCGGCGACGTCGAAACAACAACTCCTAGCGGCGATTACTATTACGAAACACCTATCACCCTTAAAGCAAAAACTGTCCTTGGTTGGGATTTTGACCACTGGAGCAATGGATCAACGGATATTCAGATTACTTTTGAATTAAAAGAAAACACTACCATCAAGCCAGTCTACACGCCTAGGACTGATACGGCTTATCGCGTCAGCCATCAACAAATGGATCTTGACGGCGAACATTATACAGAGGTCGACCACGATGATGGAACTGGCACAACCGGCACTGAAGTCACGCCGCCAGTTAATACTTACGAGCATTTCAACTCGCCAGCTACACAAACCGCAATTATCGCTGGCGACGGCAGTACAAATGTCATCTATAAATATGATCGCAAAAAATACAGCTACAGCTACGGCAGCAGTGAATTCGTAGAATCCAGCAAGCCAGAAGGCGATTATTACTACCAGACTACAATAAATATCAAAGCCAAAGATCGCGCCGGATATGATTTCACTCAGTGGAGCAACGGCGATACGAATCAAGAAACGACTATCACTATTAATGGCGTCACTACAGTTACTCCAGAATATACCGCAAAGACTGATACTCCATACATGGTTCGTCATCGCAAGATGAGCGCAGATGGCTCAAGCTACACTGAAGAAGAAGATCCGAAGACTGGTACGACTGATACCGAAGTCACCCCAGCAACCAAGACTTATACTGGCTACACTACACCAAGCACTCAAACAGTCACGATTAGTGGCACTGGCGACACCGAGGTAGTTTACGAGTATACGCCAAACCCATACAATATTGTCTTCCATGCAAATAATGGCACCAGTGCTACAGCGACTCAAGCTGTGTATTACGACGAAGAATTTACACTCGATGCAAACACCTTCACGAGAACGCACTATAGCTTCGATAGATGGAATACTCAGGACGACGGTTCTGGAGACTGGTACGACGACGAACAGCAAGCAATAAAGAATCTCGCCGAGAGTGACAACTTCGACCTCTATGCAATCTGGAACGCCGATAGCTATACGATCCATTATGATAAAAATAATGACGATGCAACCGGCACAATGCGCAATCAGACCGCATACTTTGACACGCCATTCAGACTAACTCAAAATGCTTTCCAGCTCGAAGGTCGTTATTTCAATGGCTGGAGCAAAAATAAAGACGCCCAAACCTACGACTATACAGATAAGGCAGATATCGATACTAACCTCACGGACGGCAGCGAAGTAACGCTATACGCTATCTGGGGGAAAAAATCGTATACTGTCCACTTTGATTTAAACTACGAAAATCCAGACCCATCTACGCAACCCGATGACGTATCGGTCCTTTGGGACGATATGATTCAAGATCGAATCCCAGCAGACCCAGTCCGCACTGGATATGTATTGACAGGCTGGTATGACGACCCCGTCGATGAAAGCAATCGCTTAACGTGGGGAACGAAAATCGTTCAAGACATAACCTACTACGCTCACTGGAAGAAGAAAATCACTCAGGCTGACGTCGATAACATCGAGGTCGTTCGCGAGAGCAGCAAATCGATTGTTGTTAGAAATGCATCTGAACTTGAGCCGTTTACATGCAGAAGTGCCGACACGAGCAAAGCTACCGTCGATGGCGACTGCACGGTAACCGGCGTAGCCAAAGGTAGCACGGTTATATATCTAGATGGCCAATTCTCTCACGAATATTATGAAGTCGCCGTGGAAGTTAAGCCAATCGAATACACTGTCACCTTCAATACGGGAGAAGGCGGCCCAGTCGTGCCAGAGCGAAAAGTCAAAGAGAACACTGCGATTGGTGCACTCCCAGAACCTAGCTACACGGGCTATGTACTTGTAGGCTGGTTCATTAATGACACCCAAATAGATAGTAGCTATACAGTGACTGGCGCCATAACCGTAACTGCGCACTGGCTACGTGATATCAATACAGCAACTGCGCCAGATAAAACCGTCACCCGCACGGAAACAGTAACTGTGGCTATTAATAATCCTAGCGAATATGAAGCCTATACTTGTACCGCCTCAGACCCAGCCACAATTGCTACTGTTACAAGCGACTGCGTCGTAACTGGTGTCGCAAAAGGCTCTGCAACCGTCACGATTACTGGCCAAATATCCGGCCACACTAAGACTGCTAATGTAACCGTAAATCCTATTATGCATACTGTCAGTTTCGATGAAGCAGGCGGCTCAGAAGTTCAGAATATGGACGTAGAGGAAAATACACAAATCGGCACCCTACCAAGCTCCGATAAGCAGGGCTATATCCTTGAAGGCTGGTATGACAATAGCACGAAGATCAATGATACCTTCATGCCGACGGCAGATATTACTCTTACTGCTCACTGGCTACGCGATATCAGTACCGCTAACGCCTCAGCAATCACGCTAACGAGAACCAATAGCGCAACCCTAACTATCGAAAATCCAAGCGAATACGAAGAGTTCGAATGTACCGCAAGTACCGACACTAGTATCGCTACCTTCACAAGCGCCTGCGAAATAACTGGCGTTGGCGCCGGAGAAGCAGATATCACGCTCACAGGCAAGCTCTCTAGCCATACAAAGACGGTTCACGTAACCGTAAATCCAATCAAGTATACCGTCACCTTTAATACGGGAGAAGGCGGCCCGGTTGTGCCGGCGCAGGAAGTTGTAGAAAATACCGAGATTGGCACACTACCAACCCCAACCAAAGAAGGATACACTCTAGAAGGCTGGTATACTGACCTGTCCGACCCAACCACTAAGATTGACGAACATTTCGTACCGACTGCCGACGTCGAACTCTTTGCAAACTGGACAACAGGTAAAGTTCTTGTCTGTAAAGAAGCAACAGAACTAAATACGGCAACTTGTGGCCATAACGGATCATGCAAGAAAAGTCAATTCCCATATTCAGAAGGAGATACGATCACTTATGGCAACATTCCTAACTCTTCCCAACAATCTCCAATCGGCGACGCCTACGACTGCGACGTAAACGCAGATGGAGAATTTAATAAACAGACCGAGCGCTTCTACTATTTAGATGCAAATGGCGATAATGCGATCTTAATATTCCATTCTGGTTTCGAGGGCGAGCTTGGGCCTAAAAATGCCGAGATATTTCCATATGCAGACGCACTAGAAAAACTCCCTACAACAGAGCAATGGAGCAATGACAAATTAGTTATCAAAGACGGGAAGCCGGCTTCGATTCCAAGAAAAGAATCTATTATCAAAGCATGCAACATTACCGAGCCAACCTCAGGAACAACTACAAATTTCACTAGCAAATGTACTTTTATGCTGGAAACAACTAGGTTCGAATCCGATTCAACTGGTCGCTCGGCTATATGGCTAACCGCAAACGACGATAAGACACAAAATCAAGCAAGAATACATACCGGCAATGCGCAATATGTTATAAATATTAGCCCAACAGGTAGCTCAAATGCCGTTCGTCCTGTTATAGAAGTACCCATTGAAAACATCGAAGGTATGACGCTTCCTGAGAAACATACCGTTTCATTTGATACAAAAGGCGGTACTCAAATCAATTCTATAGAGATTAGAGAAGGTAGAGCCCTTGGCACATTACCGACAAACACGACAAAAACTGGCTACACATTAGACGGCTGGTCCGATACCGATGGCGGCACTACGCCAATCGATGGAAGCACCTATCTTATGGGCGACAGCGACATAACTCTATACGCAATCTGGTCATCAAGCTACGCAGCATGTTACGACGAATGCGACGAAGAATCAGACTTCACCTCAACGCTTCAAGCCGCAATCAATAAAGCACCAGATAGCTCAAAGAAAACCGTTAAACTTCTACGAAATCAAGACGAGAGCGTAACAATAGCATCAGGCAAAAATATAGAATTTGATCTTCAGAATTATACCTTGAGCAAATCAGATGTAGTAGTTACTAATAACGGCACTCTCGCGATAAAAAACGGCACTATAAATTGTACTAACGGCGGCGCGGCTATCAATAATAATAGTCAGGGTACGCTTACAATAACCGGCGGCACAGTAAGAACGACAGGCACGCCAAGTAACGCCAAACAAGCAATCTATAACGACGGTGGCACTATGTATATCGAAGGTGGCGAGATTAGCACCGTCTCTACATCTGGAAATAAGGCAAGAGCCGCAGTTCACAATCTCAACAACGGCAACATTACGGTGACCGGCGGCACTATTTCCGCACCAAATTTGTATGCTATCTTTAATGCATCAGGTACTCTCACTATCGGTAAAAAGGACGGCCACATAGATACATCAGAGCCTACTATCATCGGCAAAACATATGGAGTTATTGCCTACAGCTCATATAAATTCTATGACGGCACGATAAAGGGCGAAACCGGCTCAATCGGTATCGCAAGCTCCGGTTCGCCCAATCCAACGGTTACAGCCGATACAAACCACACAAAAATTAGCGAAATCGAGGATAATTCCGTCTATAAAGATTTTGAGCAGGATTCATACAAGGTACTTCAACTCGAGACAACTGCTGCTAAATATTACATTCAATTCGATGCTAACGGTGGAACCGCAAGCGAAGCAAGCAGATCTATCGATCAAGGCGCCGAGGTGGGCACATTGCCAACCGCAGATCGTGGCGCCTATATATTTGACGGATGGTTTACGGAAAGATCTGGCGGGAGAGAAATTAACGCAACCGAAACACCAGATAGTAACAAGACTTACTACGCGCACTGGCACTTCAATTCTAGCAACGAGATCATAGCATTTAGTTCATATACGTCAGTGCTGAATGACTACTTCAACGGTATCGCCAGCTGGAAAGATGACAAAAACACTACTCTCGATGAGCTACAGAGACTATTCGAAAACAACGATTGCAATTATCCAATCGACAACCCTAACAACGATATAGATCCAGATTTTATTAGCAACCGAGATTACAAATCGGGGAATACCGTATGCTCGCTACCTAATGGCTATGACACAGGCACGAATACCGAATTGAAAGTATTCCTATCCGATGACAGCCTCACAAAAGGAAGCAGAGTATACTACACGGTGTCCGATAACGGTAAAATATATAACCTAATCCCAAATCAGGTTTATCGCTGGGAAATCGCAGATGACGAAAACGCATACGGATACGTAAAGACAACTGACGCTCGCCGCATAATAAACGCTGGCGATATCCGCAATGTTCGCGACCTAGGCGGCTTGCCAA
Source organism: Candidatus Saccharimonadota bacterium (assembly GCA_017510835.1). Classification (GTDB taxonomy): domain Bacteria; phylum Patescibacteriota; class Saccharimonadia; order Saccharimonadales; family Saccharimonadaceae; genus UBA2834. The sequence continues at coordinate 2,603 of JAFWLZ010000019.1, read as the reverse complement.
TCGATAGCGACGACGACGGAAATGCCGATGGCACGGTCAAATACGGAAAACTTTTCCGCGGCTTCCATCTCGGCACAAATCAATCGGACGTCGATATTCTAGAAAATCTAGGTATAACCGAAGAGCTAAACGTTACAAATAGTGATTACTCTGGCGAAAAACGGATAAGTACATATAAGAAAGTCAGTACCAATTACTGGTATGCATATAAAAACGATCCGAACGATCCGAACGAATTAACTAACTACAACGAAGCACGCAAAAACGTAGTTACAGCAATGGAAGACATCATAAACGATCAGAATATTTATTTCCATTGTACCTACGGGACAGATAGAGCCGGCACGGTGGCATATATACTTGAAGGTCTTCTGGGAGTACAAGAAGAGGCACGTAATCAAGATTTCGAACTCTCAGTCTTCGCTGGACGTATCGACCGTTCAAGATATTACGACAAAAAAGGCTCTAACGATAGACGATATGTATATATGCATAACTTAATCCCTACGAGCCAAGATATCTATCAATGGTTCATGGCTGGCAGCCAGAACACAACTTCCGACCAACAACTCGTCGAAGCATTCCGCGCAAAGATGATTAATTATAACTAATATTGCAGCAAAAACTCCCTTGTGCTAAAATAAGGGAGTACTTTGCTGGGATAGCGAAGTGGTCAAACGCATCAGACTGTAAATCTGCCGGCTTCGGCCTTCGTAGGTTCGACTCCTACTCCCAGCACCATAGAAATGCCTGAACTTCGGTTCAGGTTTTTCTTATATCTAATGGTAGTTTGCTCGAGAAATCGAAAAATGTTATAATAATAGCAATATGTCAAAAAATATTGCGAAAAGAGGAAAGAAAGCACTCAAAATTAACAAAATCGTGCCAATTATTTTGTGCTCTATTCAGCTAATAACAAGCATCGAATTAATAATCGCCCTGAAGCGCCTTAATCTTCTTCAGCTCTGGCAACTATTCTTAGTGACCTTTATCCTATTCGCTCTCGAAGCACTCAATATCTATAAGCTAATCATTAGCAAAACCGCACGTCGTGCCGTAAAAGTCGCCTTAGCTATCGTTAGCATTATTCTCACAATTATCACCTCGTTTGGCTTCAGATACGTCAACCAAACCGTCAGCTTCATTGAAAATATCACTGGTACACATAACGAAACACAGACTTACAAGGTGCTCGTATTAAAAACCGCCCGTTATGACAATATCGAGCAGCTCAATCAGCAGCACGTCGGCTTTCTCAGCTCTAATCCAAACATCGAGAATACAAAGAAAACCCTAAAGAACAAAATCAATTACAAAGACACAGATTACAGCGAGCTTGGCACGCTTATTGCCGGCATTAGTGATTATAAAGTCTCAGCCATTGTGCTCGCCGATAGTTATCTAGAATTTCTCGAAGAGAATAACCAGGAGTTCATTGAGACCACGAAAGTCATCTACGAATTCGAGGTGCGCATTGACTCAGAAAAAGATATCAAGCGCGTCAACGTCGCCACCGATCCATTTATTCTATATATCTCAGGAAGCGATTCGCGTATCGGCCTAAACGATACCGCTCGCAGCGATGTGAACATCCTCGCCGTCGTCAATCCTCAGAAAGCAAAGATCCTGCTCGTATCAATCCCACGCGATTATTATGTTCAACTTCATGAAACGACCGGAATAAAGGATAAACTTACGCACGCCGGCATCTATGGCACCGCGATGAGCAAAAATACCGTTCAAGATCTTCTCGGTATCGATATTAACTACACACTTAAAGTCGGCTTTAGCACCGTTATAAACGTCGTAGACGCCGTAGGAGGCATCGACATCTACTCGGATAAAGACTTTACAGCTTGGACAAATAACGAATGTAAGTTCACGAAAGGCACTCAACACGTCGACAGCAAGTGCGCCCTAGCATTCTCCCGTGAACGTTATTCTTATGAAACCGGCGATCGTCATCGTGGCGAAAACCAGCAGCAGGTCATTACGAAACTCGTCGAGAAGTTCTCTGAGCCGCACTATCTCATTAACTATCCAAAAATCCTTTCTACCGCCGAAGGTAGCTTTGAAACCGATTTAAGCTATGATGAAATCACTGACTTTGCGCGCTATCAGCTCGCGGAGTTAAAAAGCTGGCATGTCGAATCCATTTCGCTTGATGGCACAGGCTCGATGTTGCCTACTTACTCTATGGGCAATCAGAAACTTTATGTTATGATTCCAGACCAAGCTACAATTGACGCTGCAAAAGCTAAAATAACAGATTATCTGAAGTAGCATAATCGCTTGCCATTTCCTATGATTTGTGCTATAATGATAGTAATATTACGTAAAAATGTTATAAGGGAGCATTTTTTCAATGGAAGAAATCGACATTAAGGATTTCTTGAAATACCTCAAAAAATTCATTCTGCAGGCTATTATTATCGCTGCGCTTGCTGTTGGCGCCACGATTTATTATGATACGCAAATAAAAACACCTATGTATAAGGCTAACGCTACGGTCGTCTTGGCGCAGTCTACTAATGAAAACACGAGCCAAACAACCCTAAACGATATTACCGTTAACCAAAAACTTGTCACGACCTATTCAGAGA
>JAFWLZ010000018.1 GCA_017510835.1 Candidatus Saccharimonadota bacterium | reverse complement strand
GTAGTAGCTTTGGTATGTGGGTTGTAGCTGCCGACCTGAGCGACGATACGACCCGAAAGAGGGTGACGTTGCGCTTCTTGGACGACTATCCGGTAAAGCAGCAAAGCTTTCCGGCCATTACGCTGTAAGCGAATCGCAAGCATAATTCTCCTTTAAATTTAATTAACTAGAGGTAATTATATCAATTTTTGGTGGTTTTTGCAAGACTAGAATAGTTCTGGGTGAGCGCGCTTATATTTACGAATTGCTTCGCCGGCGGCTTTTACCTGTGCTTCTTGTTTGCTATGGCCAACGCCAGTTGCCTTGAGATGACCATTAACATACACGCCGAGCGTGAAGGTCTTATCGTGATCTGGACCTTCTTCCTTCATTACCTGATACTGCGGCGTTGTACCTTCGAGGCGCTGAACGAGTTCCTGAAGATAAGACTTCGAATCACGCCAGCTTTCAGTCTCAAGGATTTCATCCATCTTAACAAGGCTATTGTCATAAATAAACTTCTCGGCAGCTCTATATCCTTGGTCGAGATAGATTGCACCAATGACTGCTTCATAGCAATCTGCCATGATAACATGATGCGCACGTTCTGAACCGTGTTTTTCACCTTTACTCAAACGAACGAGCGGGCCGTAACCAAGGTTTTCCCCGGCAGCAGCGTTCGCCTCTGTATTAACAAGTGCAGCACGCCAGGCAGTCATAATGCCCTCTGGTTGCTCGTAGTTCTTATATAAAAAATCAGAAGTAACGAGTTCCAACACGGCGTCGCCGAGGAATTCGAGACGCTCATTATGCTCAGATACGGAGCCGCGATGTTCGTTTACGTAAGAACGGTGTGTCAGAGCCGTGATGAGCAAATCGATATTTTTAAACTCGAAGCCTAGCTTTTCTTTTGCGAATGCTTTATACGCATCTAGCTGTTCTTTATTCATTAAAGATCCCCACTCCTGATTTTTTTCTTTGCAATAAGCATTAACTTCTCAATATCCGCGTATTCAATCGCGTCGAGTGCATCGGCGAAACTGAACCAGCGAATACCGTTCATCCATTTTTCTTTCGTCGGGCGCTCATTCTTATCAATGGACTGGACGAGATAGACTTGCGTCGTCATAAGAACGAGTTTCTCGAGGCGGCGATACTTGAAATGAATTTTGCCAAGCCAAGCCAATACTTCGACATTTTTAAGACCAGACTCCTCGCCGATTTCGCGAACAGCAGTCTGTTTTGCCGTTTCACCTGGTTCGATATGACCTTTCGGAATCGTCCAGCGATTCTTGCTGTCCTGAATCAAAAGAATCTCGATATCGCGATTATCCGAAGTCATGCGAAATACAATACCGCCAGCAGTCGGTTCGCGCACGATTTCTTTGATTTCAGGTTTCTTACGAAGAACTACTTGGCGTAGTTTTTCGTGAATTGGTTCCTTATAATTCTGAGTCGGCAAAGCCTCTGGGACTTTGTAGCCGTTACGCTGTTTCGGCGTGCGTGGAGCGTTACGTCTACTTGCTCGACTGTTTGTCTTCTTTTGCTGAGGTCGCTTTTGATTTCTTTGCGGCCTTTGATTCTTCTTGTTCTGCATGCTTTGGTTGTTCCTCTCCACCGATATTTCGGTAAGCAGTACCAAGTACGCCATTGATGAACTTTGATGAATTCTCAGAGCCGAATGCTTTTGCTAATTCGACAGCTTCATTGATCGCCACCTTTGGTGGGACCGTATCTTTACGACGTGTAAGTTCAAAAAGCCCTATACGCAAGACATTGCGGTCAATTGAGGAAATACTGGAAATTGGCCATTCTGGGGCCATTGGCTGGAGCTCTTTATCGAGCTGTTCCATCTCATCAAAAACACCATGCGTAAGATCGTGGACAAAATCCACGTCTCCTAGAGCTTTGGCGTAGGGTTCAATATTTTTTGCGACGATACTATCGATGTCGGCCGAGGTGTCGCCCGCCTTACTTCGGAATTCGTACTCATACAGACTCTGAAGCGAGATAATTCTGCCGAGATGTCGATTGCTTGCCACTTATTTTGCCTCCCTAAAATTATTTTGTCTTTTTGTCAGATTTCTTTGCTGCTTTCTTTGCTGCGGAAACCTTGAGATTTGGGGTTTTCTTCGCAGTTTCGAAGGCCTTTACTGGCGAATGCTTGTTAACGCTACGAGCAAGCTTGAGACGCAAATGACTGCGGCGAAGGCCGGTCTTGCGAGGGCTGCTCTGTTTCTTTGGTTCAGGCATGTAAAAATGCTCCTTTGATTAATAATAGATACTTTGCTCTATATATTACTATAAAATTCTTCTTTTTACAAGGTTTCGTCGAGCAAGAACGCTTATGCTATACTAGAAATATGAAAATCCATAGAGGCAAAAGTCGAATCAGGACTGCTATCAGCTGCATCATCGCCTTAATCTGTTTGGTCGGGATTGGTTATTCTGGCTGGAAAATTATCGAATGGAAGATGGATTCAAATAAGACCGAAGAGCAGACGAATATTATCGACGAGGTAGCAAAAATCACCGAAGAAGAAGACGGCGCCGACACCGAAAGGATTGTCTCAAATGAACCGCCAGATACTCCATATTGGAATTATATAAAGATGAAATTAATCGACGTCGATTTCACCGAACTCCGCAAAATTAATCACGAAGTAGGCGGTTGGGTGCAGGTCGGCGGTACTAATATCAATTATCCATTCGCTAAAACCAGCAACAATGATTTTTATTTAACCCATTCGTTCGATCGTAGCTATAGTAAGGCCGGCTGGGTGTTTGCTGATTTTCGCAACCGTGTCGACGGGACTGACAAAAATCTTATTCTTTACGCGCACGGACGCTACGATGCGACAATGTTCGGCACTCTGCGCAATATTCTCACTAGCGGTTGGTTAAATAATCCAGACAATTTTACCGTTCGCACAATTAATAATAGCGAGAAAGCACTCTGGCAAGTATTTAGTGTTTATAAGATTCCGGCAACGAATGATTATATTCAGACTGAGTTTAGTAACGACGATGAATTTGGGCGTTTCGCAGAGAATCTTAAAAATCGTAGCGCACATGATTTCCGCGCAACAATTTCTGGGACGGACCGGATTCTAACATTATCTACCTGCTACAGCAGCGAGGAGCGCGTCGTATTGCACGCAAAACTCATTAAGCGCGCACCAAGAAATAGCGCAGATTAAAAAACACCTCTTTCGAGGTGTTTTTTGTTTATTTAACGACGATGTTTACGAGTTTGCCCTGCGGGACAACGATTGTCTTGATGATTTCTTTGTCGCCAGTCAGCGCCTTAATCTTTTCGTCTGCAAGTGCATGCTCTTCGAGCTTCACTTTATCTTTCGCGTCTTCAGCTGGAATCTCAATCTTTGCGCGAAGTTTGCCGTTGACCTGGACGATCATTTCGACCGTTTCGTCAACAAGAAGGCTATTATCCCACTTCGGCCAAACATCATCAGCGCCAAGTTCTTCAAGCATTTCGCAAGCAAGATGTGGTGCAAATGGCTTGAGCAATTTTGCGAGCGCAATTAAGTCGTCCTTAGCAGCGCCAGATTTGTAAAGCTCATTTACAAATTCCATCATCGCCGCAACGGCAGTGTTGAAGTTATTGCGATGAATATCTTCAGTGACTTTTTTGATTGTCTTATGACGGGCAACGACAGTGGCGGACTCTTTCAGCATTTCCTTATCAAAAGTAAGAGTCCAACAACGATTAAGGAAGCGATAGACACCGCCAATAGCTTCAGTACTCCACGCCGCATCCTGATCATATGGACCAATGAAGAGTTCATAAGTACGGAGAGTGTCAGCGCCGTAGCCAGAGTTGATTACGTCGAGCGGATCAATCACGTTTCCTTTAGACTTTGACATTTTCTTGCCATCAGGCGCATTGATGTAACCATTATAGAGCAGCTTCTTAACTGGCTCGCGGAAATCAAGGTAGCCTTCGTCAGCAAAGAATTTACACCAGAAGCGGACATAAAGTAGGTGCGCTACAGCATGATCACCACCACAATACACATCAGTCGGCGCCCAATAGTTAACCTTGTCTTTACTCCAGGCCTCTTTGTCGTTGTGCGGATCGGTATAGCGCCAGAGATACCAGCTCGAGCAAGCGTAGCCATCGAGCGTATCGGTCTCGCGGGTCATCTCTTCGCCGTCGATAGTGACTTTCATAAACTCTTCAGACTTTGCGAGCGCGCTGCGACCGCTGGAGTCTGGCTTATAATCATCAATCTTTGGCAGCATGACCGGAAGCTGATCTTCTGGAATTGCGTGTGGTTTGCCATTTTTATCGTAAGCGATTGGAATTGGACAGCCCCAGTAGCGCTGACGAGAAATGAGCCAGTCGCGCATACGGTAAGTAACCTTCTTTTGGCCAATCTTCTGCTGCTCGAGCCAGTCAGTGATACCGTCGCGCGCATCGGCACTATCAATACCATCGAATTGAGCAGAATTTACGAGTTTACCTTCGCCGTGGTAGCACTTTGAATCATCATCGCTTTCTTCTGGCTTTTCGATAACCTTAATGATTGGAAGGTCGAACTTCTCAGCAAATTCATAGTCGCGCTCATCGTGAGCTGGAACCGCCATGATTGCGCCGGTACCGTAACCGCTCAAGACATAGTCAGCGACCCAGATTGGAATTTCTTTACCATTAACTGGATTGATTGCATAAGCACCCGTGAAGACGCCAGTCTTTTCCTTGTTTTCTTGGCGCTCAATTTCAGACTTTTTGATTGCATCTTTGCAATACTGAGTCATCTTTTTGCGCGCATCTTCGGTAGTAATCTTCGTAATGAGCGGATGTTCTGGAGCGAGTACGAGGAAAGTTGCGCCAAAGAGCGTGTCTGGGCGAGTCGTAAAGACGCGGACGGTTTCTTTATGATCCTTGATTTCGAAATCTACCTCGGCACCCTCACTACGACCGATCCAGTTTTTCTGCATGGTTTTAATTTTGTCTGGCCAATCGAGGCTATCGATTTCATCAAGCAATTCATCAGCATAGGCAGTAATCTTAAAGAACCACTGCTTCATCTTTTTCTTTTCAACTTCGTGGCCACAGCGCCAGCAGCAGCCATTCTCGACTTGCTCGTTTGCGAGCACGGTCTGATCAACTGGGCACCACCACTGATAATTTTCCGCCTGATAAGCTAGCCCCTTCTTGAAGAGCTGAAGGAAGCACCATTGAGTCCACTTATAGTATGCTGGGTCGGAAGTATTGATTTCGCGATCCCAGTCAATCGCATAGCCAAGACGTTTAGCCTGTTTGCGGAAGTTATCGATGTTTGTTTTAGTGACCTCTTGAGGAGAAATGCCAGTCTTAATCGCATAGTTCTCTGCTGGAAGACCAAAAGTATCGTAGCCGAATGGGCGAAGAACATTGTTTTCCTGCTGCGTATAGAAACGCGCTAAGCAGTCGACAATTGAGAAGTTACGGACGTGGCCGACATGGAGACCAGCACCAGATGGATACGGAAACATCTCGGCGAGAAACATCTTTGGCCGATTATCGTTGTCTTTGGCGGCAAAAGGCTTCTCTTCTTCCCAGCGCTTTTGCCATTTTTCTTCGATTTTTAGTGGATCATAATGGCTCATAATAGATATATTATACCATCAAAATTACTTTTATCTATAGCTTCGAACGGTAAGCAAAGATAGTTATTTGCCTAAATACGCTTTGAGGATTTTGATTTTTTCTTGATCCTTTGGCCGATTACGGTCAATCATCCAATCTAGCAGAAGTTCAAGCGATTCGATTGGATATCCATCTACAATTACCGTATCTTTATCGTCATAATCTAAAACGGCCACTTCTACATCATCGCTAATTTCGTATAAATATTCTTCTTTTGGCGATTTTCTAAAATTGAAACGGCCATTCAGCTCGTCGAAATAGTCCGGACGTATTTTAATATCTATATCTTCCGTCTCTTCTTTTAAGCCATATAATAATAGCGATCCGCCCGCGATAATGCGATAACGTTTTTTATCTAATCCTAGGCTGTCCAATTTTTTCACAAAATCTACTTTATTCATGTCTTATATATTATATCTCATGCTAGTTATGAGCTTATGCTAATTACCTGACTAATTCAGACTGGTAGTGTATAATAGATATAATTATGGCTATGAAAAATACTGCGAATAAGATAAAGAAGGCCGTGTCAAAAAAGGTAGCCTCCAAAAAGGCTGATGTTGCCGCTCGTAAACAGCGTGGCGGCTCTAAGAATGACATGAGCTTATATTCAAACCTCGCTTACAAGCGACGCGTTAAACAAGATCAGCGCGCACGCAAAAAAGCTGAGGAATTAGCAAAGTTACCAAAGAATCCGTTCTTGCGTTTCCTCGCAAGACTTCGTCCAGACCGCTTCTTTAAATGGTGGTTCTCGAAGGAAAATCAGATTCGCCTTTTGAAGATTTTTGTCGCGTTAATCCTGATTATCATCATCGGCATCGGTGGTCTCTTCCTATACTTCAAAAAAGATTTGTCTGAAATTGACCCAGAAGAGCTCGCAAACCGCGTCCAGGATACCGTCAACGTCTATCTTGACCGTAATGGCGAAGTGCTTTGGGAAGATAAAGGTAGCGGCGACTATCGCCTTGTTGTCGATGGTGGCGATATTTCAACTTACATGCGCCAAGCAACCGTTGCGGCCGAGGATAGAAACTTCTATAACCACATCGGTATCGATTTCGGCGCACTTGTACGCGCAACGTTTAGCACTCTCTCCGGAAAACAGGTTCAGGGTGGTTCAACACTTACTCAGCAGTTAATTAAGCAGGTCTACTTCTCAGAAGAGGCTCAGGATCGTGGTCTTAGCGGTATTCCACGTAAGATCAAGGAAGCCATTCTCGCAATCGAAGTCGAGAAAATGTATGACAAAGAGCAGATTATTACTCTATATCTAAACGAATCACCTTATGGTGGTCGTCGTAATGGTATCGAATCCGCTGCACAAACCTACTTCGGCAAGAGTGCTAAGGATCTTGATCTCGCCGAATCATCACTTCTCGCAGCTATTCCAAACAACCCTGGCCGTTTCAATCCATATAATACGCAGTATCATGCCGACTTAGTAGCACGCCAGAAATACGTCCTCGATGCAATGGTCGAAATGGGCTATATTACAAAGGAGCAGGCCGAAGAAACAAAGGCAATTGATATTCTCGCAAAGGTTAAGCCGGAAGCCGATCAGTACGCTGGCATGAAGGCGCCTTGGTTCGTGCTTGAAGTCAAGTCACAGCTTGAAGCTAAGTACGGTATCAAGACTATGCGCGAAGGTGGCTTCACAATTAGGACGACGCTCGATTATCGCGCGCAGCAGATTGGTGAACAGGCCGTCGCCGAAGGCTCAAAGATCTTCTCCTCGAACGGTTCCGACAACGCAACGCTCGTTTCCGTCGACGTCGAGACCGCACAGGTTATCGCAATGGTCGGTAGCTATGACTGGAATAAGCCGGGCTATGGTCAGGTAAACGCAGCAACTTCCCTGCTCGAGCCAGCATCTTCGATTAAGCCGATTCTTGATTACGCACCGCTGTTTATACAGCGTGAAGGCGTAAATTACGCGCCAGGCACCGTCCTTCGCGACGAAAACATTGATAAGCTTTATTGTGGCGGCAACACCGGTAAGTGCCGTCTCCGCAACGCATCAAACCAATTCTACGGCAATGTTACAATTCGCCAGGCACTCGCGGGTTCGCTTAACATTCCAGCCGTAAAGGCACTATATATTAACGGTATCGAAAATAGCCTTGAGACTGCTCATAAACTCGGCGATTTATCGTACTGTACGAATGGCGAAACTGCTGGCCTATCAATGGGCATTGGTGGCGGCTGCGGCGTCCGTCCTGTTGAGCACGCCAACGCTTACGCAACACTCGCACGCGGTGGCGTCTATAAGGAATTAGCTTATATTCTCGAGATTAAGAACGCTACTGGCGACGTAATTGAATCTTGGTCCGATTCCGAAGGTACTCGTGCCGTAGACGAACAAGTTGCATACATGGTTACGGATATTCTTTCCGACGTTAACTCGCGCCGTTTTACCTTTGGTAGCCTCTATAATGCGGCTGGTTTCTATAGCAATAAGACTTGGTTTGCAGCAAAGACTGGTACTACCGATAACGGCGGTGGTCGCGCAAAGGATTCTTGGCTGCTATCTTATTCGCCAGTTCTCGCAACGGCAATTTGGAACGGCAATCATGATGGTCGCGCGCTCTCAAGCGGCAACCACAATGTAGCTTTCCGTATTAGCGCAAATTACGTCGATCGCGTTCACGCAGAAGTATATGGCGCAGACGGAAAGTGGAAATCTGGCGACCGTATTAATGAGCCGGCCGGCATGCAGCATATGAGCGTAAATGGCAAAAACGATATCTGGCCAAGCTGGTACAACAAGAGTAAATCTTCTGGTATCACGAATGAAAAGATGGTCTTTGACTCCATATCGAAGAAGAAGGCGACGGATTGTACGCCAGAAGAAACGCGTATTGAGGTTGAAGTTTCTAAGATGATCGATCCAATGACCGGCAAGGAAGTTTATTATGCAGGCGGCTACGACACTGAAAACGAAGATGATGTCCACCAGTGTGGCGACGCAAAACCGAGCATATTATCTATTAGTTGGGACGAGGACCGGAGCTCTATCATCGTAAAAATCAAGAACGGCCGATATTCTCTTCAGAATTACACAGTAACAGTTGATGGGCAAAACTACAACGGAGAGTTGCCGGCCAATGGTAAGGATGTAGAAATACCGCTATCGAGTAAGCCCACTAGTGTTTCCGCCCACGCTACGGATACTGGCGGCTACTCCACTTCAGTAAATTGGAGCGAATAATAAATAGTCCCCCTTCATGGGGGATTATTTATTTATTCGTACGTCGATGAGTTGTAGATTTCTTGTTTTGGCGTTTTGCAACTTTCGGTGTGGCAAGTTTTGCAAACATCATTTTGCCAGCCGCAGTCTGGAGATAGCGAACAAATTCAATCGTTACGGTCTGGTTTTTCCCAGCATAACGTTCTGCGTCGTCAACAACCACCATCGTGCCGTCTGAAAGATGCGCTACGCCCTGATGAGGATTTGCGCCAACAGCCGTAATCTTCACATCAAGCTTGTCGCCAGGAAGATATTCACTACGTAGCCCTTGAGCGAGATCGTTAATATTAATCGCATCGATATGTTCGGCGACGGCTACTTTTGCGAGATTAAAATCATTTGTCAAAATAATGCCATGATGCGTTTTTGCGAGTTCCAATAAACGCTCGTCGACCTTAACGCGATCTCCTTCGTCAGGAAAAATTTCAACACTCGCTAGTTCGACGCGTTCCAATTCATTTACGACGTCTAAGCCAAAACGGGCACGCGTGCGTTTTTCACTGTCGCTGCCATCGGCAAGCAATTGCAATTCGCGAATGACCGAGCGCGGGATTAATACTTCGTCGCCCAGGAAGCCGGCTTTTGCGACCGACAAAATTCGGCCGTCCATTAAAGTTGATGTATCTACGAATAGTTTTCGCCGAGCGTTCTTTACTGGCGCGTGTTTGCGGACAATATCACGGACCGTCAAAGCGCTCGTTTCGGCAAAAATAGCCGATAATAAAATAATAATAAATAATTCCATTTTTCTATTCTACCACAAAAATGGCCACCTTCGGTGTTCGGTGGTCATCTTTGAAGTAATGTATATGATATTATAGTAGCACAGTTTTAATGAATTGTCAATACTCTACTCTGAGACTTCTCTGATCGCTTCTTGCAATGCGCGGACGCTACCATTAAACTTGATCTGCTCATCAGGCGAAATCTGGAGCCCGAGACGTCGTACGACACCGTTACGACCAAGCACGACTGGATAGCCATTATAAGTGTCGCTGAGTTCGTCATAATTACTGACGGTTAAAATACGGTTTTCATCATTCAAGATACAGTTCGTAATCATCGCAAGGCAGGTGCCGATGCCATAGTAGGTAGCACCCTTCTTCTCGATAATCGTATAGGCTTCTTTGCGGGCATAATCTTCAATCTCGGCGCGATCGTCGTTATTAATCAAATCCATAATCGGTTGGCCGCCGGCACTAGCACAACTCCAAAGCGCAAACTCGGTATCGCCGTGCTCGCCGACTTGATATGCATGAATATTTTTCGGATGGATATGGAGACGCTGCGAGAGACGATAACGCAAACGCGCAGTATCAAGTACTGTACCGGAGCCAATCACTCTCTCTGGCGGCAGACCTGAATAGCGCCAAGTAAGATAAGTAAGAACATCCATCGGATTGCTAACAACGAGGAAGATGCCATCAAAACCAGTTTCCATAATCTGACTAATCATGTCTTTGAAAATGGCAGCATTTTTCTTGAGTAGATCCATGCGTGATTCGCCTGGTTTTTGCGGTACGCCAGCCGTAATCACGATTAAATCACAATCTGCGGCATCAGCATAACTACCGGCACTAATCTTCATATAGCTCGGCGCAACCGCAAGGCAGTCACGAAGATCAATCGCTTCACCTTCAGCGTCTTCAGTATTAATATCTACCAGAACTAATTCGTTTACATCGGTACGTTGATGAACGAGAGCAAAGCCATAGCTCATACCTACGTTTCCAGTACCAACAATCATTACTTTGTTTGCCATTTTTATTGATGCCCTTTTTGCTTATGTCTATATAATATCGCTCTAGGGGCAAATTGTCCAGCTAGCGCCGTCTTGTATGACCAAATCCTCAAGTTCAAGCGTTGTAATTGCACGATTAAAATCCATTACGCCAATTCCGAGGTTTTCGATTATATCGTCCGCAGATCGAGTGCCACGTTTTATCTCCCCATATATCTTCTGCGCAATTGGCGCAAGATGAGAAACATCGCGCTCGGCTTTTAATTCGCCCATTCCGAGACTAATTAATATGTCCGTATAGTCCAAGTAGGGATTTGCGCCGTCGCGAAGCATCTCATTCGCACCGACCGACATCGGACGCGTCAAATCGCCTGGCACTACAAAAATATCTTTGCCCTGCTTCACAGCATATTCGTAGGTACCCTTCGTGCCGGAATGCTTCGAAGCCTCGACAACCAAAACCGCATCTGCAAGCCCCGAAACGATGCGATTGCGAATCTGAAAATTATAGGCTCTAGCCTCTACGCCTGGCGCATATTCGGAGATTATGGCACCCTTTTCTAAAATCCGCTCCGCAAGACCATAATTGCGGCGCGGGTAGATTTGGTCAATTGCTGTTCCGAGAACTGCAATCGTCGTGCCACCCGCATCTAAACAGCCACGATGCGCACAAGAATCTATACCATAAGCCAGACCACTAATAATCAAGACGCCTCGCTTCGCGAGTTCATAGGCGGTATGATAGGCAATATTTTCGCCATAAGGCGTACAGCGGCGCGAACCAACAATTGCGACTACTGGCGGTCGCACTTCTGGCAGTCAGCCCTGATACCAGAGTTTTTCGACTGGCTGCCTAACTTCGGTTTTATCGCCGCAGCATTCTAGAATTTCTAAAAATGGGTGTTTAATTGTAGTTTCTGTATATTTCATGAGCCAAGCATAGCGCAGCAACAAAAAATGCCAAAGCATAACTACGTTATTTTTGGCACTTTTTAAAAATCGTGTTTTAATTATCACGGCGCATTGGCGGGAATGGCACGCCTTCGCGTGCGGAAACGCCCTCAAAGAGCCAGAAGTTGCGCTCAGAGTTACCCCAACCACAAGTTGGCGGCATGCCGTATTCGAGCATCTCAACAAAGTCCGTATCAAGCATCTGCGCTTCAGCATCACCTGCATCACGCATCGCCTGCTGCTCTTCAAAGCGCTTGAGCTGATCGAGCGGATCATTTAATTCGGAATAACCGTTCCCCATCTCCGTACCGAATATGACTGGATGGAAGCGCTCAGTAACACGCGGGTCAGCCTCATGTTTCTTCGCAAGCGGCGAAAGCTCAACTGGTTCGTGAATCAGCCAGAATGGACCAGCTGATTCTTTGCGAATTATCTTCCAGAGATAATCGAGCAAGCGACCAGCGCCCATTGAGTCGTCATATTTTACGCCATGTTCGCGGAGAATTGATTTGATTTTATCGAGGTCAGGATTAAAGACATCGACATCAAATTTTTCTTTCAAAATATCTGCATAGCTGATGCGCGGCCATTTACAATCAAGGTCAACTTTCATGCCATCATGTTCGAATTGGAGCGTACCCCAAGTCTCTTTACATACATATTTAATCATTTCTTCGTAGAGATCCATACCTTCTTCGTAATCTTGATAAGCGGCATAGGACTCCATCGCAATATGCTCTGGGAGATGTTCCTCATCCATACCTTCGTTGCGGAAGCGTGGGCCGATATCATAGACACGCTCATAGCCACCGCCAATTAGACGCTTCAAAGGAAGCTCGTGCGAAATGCGAAGATAGAAATCCTGATCAAGCGCATCCATATGCGTAACAAACGGATTCGCATCTGCGCCACCAGTCGTAACTTCGAGCACAGGAATATTAATCTCGACAAATCCGTGATCATTCAAAAACTGGCGAGTTGCGGTCCAGAATTTTGCGCGACGAATAAAGCGTTCACGCACTTCAGGATTAACCGCCATATCGACGTAACGACGGCGCAAGCGTTCTTCCTTGTTCGTGAAACCATCACGACCAGGAAGCGGACGCAAAGCCTTCGTCAAAATACGCGGCTTATCACAGAAGACCGATATTTCGTCAGTTTTAGTTTGCCCAACTTTGCCAGCTGCTTCAAGGAAGTCGCCAGTATCAAGCTGCTTCGTAAACTTCGCAGCATCATCTTTCAAGAAAATCTGAATCTTGCCAGAATCGTCCTCGATGACGACGAATGCGAGCTTGCCGAAGCTGCGAATACTCGCAATACGGCCCGCTACGCAAACGTCTTTGTCAGCATAAGAATCATAGTTCTCTAAAATATCACCAATCTTTGTGTCGCGATTGGAATGTGCAGGATACGGATCAATGCCTGCTTCTTTTAATTCATTTAGTTTGCGAATTCTTTCATCGCGAAAATCTTTTAGAGTTGCCATATCAAATATTATAACATAAAACAGATACGGACGCGACTATCTATTCAGTCGTCATCATCCACGGACTAGCGCTAGTGCCGGAGCCAGAGTTCACAAGAATGCCAGTCTTTATAGTTACAAGCGGAAGAATATTGAATTCCTTATCAAAGAAGGAATATTCCAGCGTTAATGACGTGGGGGTAGAGCGCTGATTGGCTATTTCAAATCTCTCGGAATTATTATTTAACGAGTAGTATACATAATAACCAAGATAGCTGTCAGACGCAATTATTTCTTTTTTGCCAATTGCAGCGTTATCGATTATGCCAACACCAGATTTTTTTACAAGCTGATAATTCGCCTCGGTCATGTAGTTAGAAGATGCCGCAAAGGTATTATCTTTAAACTGTGCGGAAATCCTCGATAGATTATCCTCATAGCAACCATAGCCACGCCCATTCATTGTTACCGTACCACCACTTGTCGCCGGAACAAGCGTGACAGTCTTGGCGGAATCGTCCTTAGACACTACACGCCAACTCGTGACTGAGCTCGGCGAAACCGACATAGCATTAATAGCATTGCCGTTAGCCCTGTCAGTCGGCCCATAATAACAGTAACTGCCATCCCCCGAGATATTATAGCTTGCTACAGATGGCGTATATCTTACATAATCGCCGAGCTTAGCCGCCGCATAAAGCGTCTGCCTCTTCCACTGCGCATAGAGCGTAATTGTGCCGCTCGTAGCGAGGTTTTTAACTTTCGCCTGATTACTATAGCTCGTTCCAGTTCCATCCTTCTTAGTATTCCAACCATTAAAGATATAGGTTGTATGTACGAAAGCATTGGCTGGAAGATTTTTCTCAACATCGTAAGTCATGGCAAAATTTGACATTGTGCCAGAACCAGTGTTTGCGTCGAAGGCGATTTCGTAAGTATTAGCCTCCCACTCCGCATAAAGCGTAACACTACCACTAGTCGCAAGATTTTTAACTTTTGCCTGATTATCGTAATGCGTACCAGACTTGTCTTTCTTGGTATTCCAGCCCGCGAAACTGTAGCCGGTGCGGACGAATTGATTATTATTTAGCGGGCTTTTCGTGTCATAAGTCAGTGTCTGATTCGCCATTTCGCCAGACGCATTGGTGGCATTCTTATCAAATATGACGCTGTATTTATTCGGCTCATAATTTGCGACAAAATATAGCGTATGACGCGTGCCTTTCTCGACTTTCACCTCTTTTTGCGGAGTGGCACCATTACTGCCAGTCCAGCCAATAAAGACGTAGCCAGTCTTGGATGGATTATTCAACGTAAATGTTTCGGTGAATTTCGTGAAGCTGATTGCGTTCTCGACACTCAATGTGCCGTCATTCAGCTCATAGCCAATCGTATAGGTGGTCGGCTCAGCGGCTGTCCAGGTTGCCTCAAAGGTCTTATCGCCGAGCGAGTTCTGATTCGGCAAAGAAACAGTCATCGAAGTAGATGCGCCTTCTTTCCAGCCTGCGAATATTTCAGTCACATCGCCATCGGCGTCCGTGCGATTCGCTGGGTTATTTAATGAAAATTCTGACGTTTCAATATTATAAGTAGTCAAATTATTGAGCGTATCTTCCTCTGCTTCAGTTAAGCCGCTATAACTAATCCTATAGTCAATCGGCGCATAATTAGCGACATATTCTCGGCTGCCAGTTTCGCCAGAAACCGTAACATCTTTAGTTGGATTCGATAAGCCAGTTCCCGTCCATCCGACAAAATTATAATGAGCCTTAGTTGGATTATTCAAAGTAAACGTGTCATTGATCGTATAGTCAGTTTTATTTGCGATTGCAACTTCGCCGCCATTGAGGTTATAGCGGACTGTGTAATTGTCTAGGTTATAATTCGCATAGATAGTTAAATCGTCCGTAATCGGAGCAGACGGATCAAAAT
>JAFWLZ010000017.1 GCA_017510835.1 Candidatus Saccharimonadota bacterium | reverse complement strand
GACAGCTCGAATGGCGTCAATACGGTCTATGCTCACCGCAACGACGAATTCCCAGTGCATTATTTCCGCGGCAATCCATCCAATAACTATCTTGAATACAATGGCTTTTGTTGGCGCCTAGTCCGTACGGCTGAAGGTGGCGGCGTGAAGATGATTTATTCGGGCGAAAAGGCTTCGGATGGCTGTACTGCAACCGATATATATGTTGATACGCCAAGCGGCTCAAAACATGGCTATTATCAGTCAGCCTACACTGTTCCTGGCGATACTCCAAGCACGGTTGGCCCACTTAGTCGCGATGAGCCATCGCATTTAGGCTACATGTTTGATGGCGAGGAGGATCACTTTGAGATACCGGATAATATGATGTTTGGTCGTCAATTCGGTAAAGATGTTAGCTGGGATGGCGAAAAATACACTCTCGTTGATACGATTCGATTTACAGGGAACCCATTCGGCTCAGACCATGTCAATAATTACAGCTATGTCTGTATTGATCGTAATAGTATAAATACTACGCAATGCATAGATGTATATTATTATTCGTCGTTTATGTTAAATGGCGACAACACGTCGCTACCTCATGGAATACGTTTGACTAATGGAGATAAGATCGAGGATGCATTTAGAAAAATTCGAACAAACACGAAAGATTCTGATGCGAAAAAGGTGATAGATAATTGGTTTGCAAATAATATTACTACAAATCGGGATGCGCTCGCAGATGTTGTTTATTGCAATGACCGTGAATTTCAGATGACTTCCAATAACGGGAAGATGTTCTGGCTCTATGATGGCTATGCGCGTATGCTCGGTCTAGATAATAACGGTCTCCAAAAACCTTCTGTCGACTGTACGAACAAAAATGATGCATTTACGGTAAGTAGCGAAACTGGTAATGGTGCATTGACTTATCCGGCAGCAATGCTGACAGGCGACGAGCTGATGCTGGCAGGATTCTGTATGGCTACAGCAGTTAATAGCGTATATGATACGACTATTGAAAGATGTGCGGGTGAATCTGGAGAAAACTACCTGGACGGCTATTATTGGACTATGACTCCGCTACTAGTTCATGCAAATACGAGTACTATGGCGAGAGGATACGTCTATGAATGGATCGATGTTGGCTATGCGGGTGGAGCAACTGACTACTTCCGCCCAGTCGTTGCGCTGAAATATAATGTCGAAGTTGAGGGGTCTGGTACGCAGGCTGATCCTTATAGAATAAAGTAATAGGAGGTTGTATGAAAAAAGCATTTAATCATCTATCCCGCAAAAAGCGCACTGTGCTTGCCGTGTCGGCAGTAGGTGTGCTTTTATTGGTTGGTGTTACAGTGGCAGTTAGCCATGATTTTGCATTCTTTGGTAACCTATTTAAGCTAGGATACTACCAGACTGAATTTATTGAGACCTTCGACTCTCCAGAGGATTGGGCTCCATGCAATGAAACTCCGAAGACCGTCATTGCGAAGAATGATTCAGATACTAAGATTTACGTCCGCCTAAAGTACGATGAATATTGGCGTGCAAAAGACGGTGTTACAGATCTCCCGTTGACAAAAGACGGCATTACGCTTGCTGAAATAATCTTCCAAAATGAAACCGACTGGAATCTCCGTGATGGTTGGTATTACTACAAAACTCCACTAAACCCAGGGGAGAGCACAAGCTCACTCTTTAATGCAGTGAAGCTCAGCTGCAATGCGGACTTCGGTACCAACAATGTCTGTCACGACACTGCTAGTGGTCAAGTATGCGAAAAACCAGCTGATCAATACGAAGAGGCAAGATACCACTTATTCGTCACTGTCCAAACTATCTCCGAAGACGGTATTCATGAATGGATCCCGGAACAGCACACGGCCGATTGCGACAACCCAACGCTTCTTTACGATATTATTGCTTGCCAGAGTAACGGCACCGATGAAAATATCAACTTCAACGAGCGCGCAAGCAGCAATTTCGACAGCTCGAATGGCGTCAATACGGTCTATGCTCACCGCAACGACGAATTTCCTGTCCATTACTTCCGCGGCAACCCGAGCAACAACTACCTAGAGTATAACGGCTTCTGCTGGCGCCTAATTCGCACTGCCGAAGGTGGTGGCGTGAAGATGATTTATGATGGCGTCAAGGAGTCTAGTGGCTGTACGGAAGCTAACAAATATATCGATGCTCCTAGCGCTACGAATGCATATTATCAACCTGCATATATAACGCCCGCCTCTGAAGGTTCGCTCATTCGCTACGAGATGGCACACTTTGGCTACATGTTCGGCAGCCAAGAATACTACGAGGAGGCTGACACTATGATGTTTGGCCGCGTATTCGGCAAAGACGTAAGCTGGGATGGAGAGAAGTATGTCCTCGTTGATACGATTCGCTTTGCTGGTAGCCCATTCACACCGGAGCATCTCCAGAATTACAACTACGTCTGTATGGATCAGCAGAGCGTTAATACGACAGAATGTACTGAGGTTTACTACTATTCTTCGTTCTCCTCGCAGTATGCTTACGGCATTCGCTTGACCAACGGCGCAAAAATCGATGATATGTTTGCGGATATAAATACTAATACTAATAATTCGTTGGCGAAGAGCGTCGTGGATGATTGGTTCGCTAATAATATAACGTCAAACACTGATGTTTTAGCGGACGTGGTCTACTGTAATGATCGCGGTACGCACATGACCTCCGGTGGCGGTAAGACTTTCTGGCTATATGATAGCTACTCTCGAATCCTTGGCATTGATAATAATGGCATTGCAAATCCATCGGTAGATTGTGCTAACAACAACGATTCGTTTACGGTTAGTAGCGAGAAGGGTAACGGCGCTTTAACTTACCCAGCTGCTTTGCTGACTGGGGACGAAATGGTCCTGGCCGGCTTCTGCATGAGCACTGCAGTGGACAACTCAATTCCGACCGATTATAACGAAAGATGCCTTGGCCAGTCTGGTCAGACTTACCTAGACGGCAGCGGCTATTTCACGATGACGCCTTTAATTGCGGGATGGAATAATAATAATATGGCCAGAGGTTACGACGTAAACTGGATCGATTACGGTAGTGCAGGCGGTTCGAGAGGTGGCTATCGCCCAGTTCTAGCCCTTAAATACGATACCGAAGTAGAGGGAAGTGGCACTCAGGCGGATCCATATCGTCTGAAATAACAGTGAAATAGGCGGGGCTAGCTCGCCTCGTCTTGACAAAATAGGGAATATGTGATAATATAAGAATAAGCCTCGGGGCGAGGCTTATTCTTTTGGTTGTTCAGTAATTAGCGCAGGCTAATTATTTTTTTGCAACTTTTTTCTTGACGGCCGCAGCTTCTTTGGTGGCTTCTTTTTTGCCTTTGTTGACGAGCTTTTTGCCTTCGGTCTTAGCCTTGGCGCCAGCTTTCTTAGCACCCTTGGCGATGTCGGCACGAGTCTCCTTGCCGGACTTTGGTGCCATTAGTACGCCAGCAATTGCGCCGCCAACTGCACCGAGTGCGGCACCGAGGAATAAGCCTTTGTGGCTCTTCTTGCAATCTTTTTTCTCAGCCATTTTATTCTCCTTTCTTGGATTTTTTAGACTTCTTTTTCTCAGCTTTTTCGATATAGCTTTCGGTAAAATACTTTACCAAGCCGCCAACGGTAGTCATATCGCGTACATTGTCAGCAATATCGTCTGCCTTTTCGGCAATATTTTGGCCCTGAAGCATAATCTTCTTGGCTTCTTTAGTTACGCCGATAAGCTTGATTAGTAGAATAATCCCAATCAATAAGAAGAGAAATAGCGTGATAGAGAGAATGAATACTAAAATCCAAGCAGGTGTTTCCATTTATTAGCCCTCCATTTTATAGAATTCGTCAAAGGCCTTGCGATAGTTATCTGGATCGCCAGTGGTGAGCCACTTCCCCTTTGACTTCGTTACGATGACGTCACCCTCTTCTGCGAGCTTTGTAATTGCGTCAACCGTCCAGAGCTCATTGTCTAGGCCGGTATTGCCAGGTACGAGATGCTCAAATACTTCAGGCGTGAGTAAGTAGCGTCCATATGAGGTCAAGTTGCTTGGGCTGTCCTCTGGCTTAGCAGGCTTCTCGACGATATGGCTTAATGTCATCTTTTCTTTGTCTTTCAAAGCAATCATGCCATACTTCTTCCAGACTTCTTGTGGCATTTCTTGTGCGGTAATAATTGCCTTAGCCTCTGGATTCTTTTCATAAGCCTCGATCAAAGTCTTAACGTCACCTTCGCCGAAGATCAAGTCATCGCTATAAAGCGCAACAAAAGCCTCATCTTCTTCTAGGTATGGCTTTGCGCTAGCGATTGGGCTACCGTTGCCGTAAGGTAGGCTTGGATCTTGCTCAATAACGGTAATATCTGCCATATGAAGCACTTCGCGTACAGACTCGAAACGATCAGACTTGCCCTGTGATTCGAGCTGCTTTGAAATTTTTTCGCAAGGGTTATTGAAGAAATCTTCGTAGATCGGTTTGCCTTCATGCGTTGCAACAATAATGATGGAAGTGATGCCGCCAGCGACACATTCCTCGACGACGTACTGCATAATCGGCTTTGCGCCAAGTGGAATCATGCCTTTTGGCACTGTTTTAGTGATTGGAAGGAAGCGACTCGCAAATCCTGCATCGGTAATAACTGCTTTTGTAGGTTTCTTGTATGACATTTTTATACTCCTTTGTTCTTACTATGATAACTTATTTTTGATTAATTCGTTAACACTTGCTGGGTTTGCTTTTCCTTTCGATTTCTTCATTACCTGACCGACCAAGAAGCCAATTGCCTTCATTTCCCCATTACGAACATCCTCGGCTGCTTTTGCGCATTCTGGCATCATTAATACTTCATCAATAATTTGTGATAAGGCATTTTCGTCGTTTTCCTGAAGAAGATTCATCTCTTTTGCGAGCTGGTGTGGAGTCTTTGAAGTATTTTTCTTGTCGTACATCTCCATCAATACGTCCTTCGCTGCCGTCGATGAAAGCTCTTTCTTCTCTACCATTTCAGACAATTCAGCTAATTCGGCGCCAGTAGCAAGAGAGAAATCTTTGTCTAAGTTTTCTTCTGCTAGCAATACGCTCGCGAACCAGTTTGCTACGCGTGGTGCGAGATTGACATTTTTGTCGCAAACGTCGGCTAGGCGAGTTGCGAGGATTGGGTAGTTAATAATTGCCTCAACGGCGCTTTCGTCGAGATTGAGTACGCCAAACTTTGAGCGATAATCTGCTGGCATCATTGGCATCTCAGCGGCAACCTTATCGACATAGCTTTGCTCTAATACGATTGGTGGAACATCCGGCTCTGGCATGTAGCGATAATCTTGCGCCTCTTCCTTGCTACGCTGTGAAGTGGTTTTGCCGGTCGTATCATTCCAGCCACGAGTTTCCTGAACGACGCGTTCGCCCTTCTCTAACAATGCCTTCTGGCGCTTGTATTCGTATTCGACTGCACGCTCGACACTGCGGAACGAGTTGAGGTTCTTAATCTCTGCGCGCGTACCAAGCTTATCAGTATTTGAAATTGAAATATTTACATCAAAGCGCATGTTGCCTTGATAAAGGTCGCCGTTCGTTACGTCTGCATACATCATAAGGCGGTGTAACTCTTCGCAGTAAGCACGTGCCTGTGCGGCAGAATGGATGTCTGGCATCGAAACGATTTCGATTAATGGCGTTCCGGCGCGGTTTAAATCGACTAGGGAATAGTTTCCAAAATGAGTTAGCTTCCCCGCATCTTCTTCGAGGTGTGCGTGCTCAATCTTTACATCGCTACCATCTGGGAGATGAATAATGCCAGCGCCGATAATCGGCTGATACATCTGCGAAATCTGATATCCCTTTGGCAAATCTGGATAATAATAATGTTTGCGATCGAAGCGACTGACAAGGTTAATCTTACAATTCATCGCGAGGCCAGCGCGAACGGCCTTCTCTACTGCAGCCTTATTAAGAACCGGTAGCATGCCAGGTAAGGCGTAATCGATTGGGCTAACACAAGCGTTAGGTTCTTTGTCGACTGCATCATTGTCTACGGCGCTAAAAAGCTTAGTCTTCGTGTTTAACTGGACGTGGCACTCAATGCCGATTGTAATCTTGTACTCACTCATCTAAATCGCTCCTAAATCTTTTAATGCCTGTTTATAAGTCTCTAGAGCATGCAATGCTTGACGATATTCTGGCTTAAAGTCATGCTCATGGGCAATCTGGTTACGAAGTTTATGTGCATGCCAGACGGCGTT
>JAFWLZ010000016.1 GCA_017510835.1 Candidatus Saccharimonadota bacterium | reverse complement strand
TATGGCAACTCTAAAAGATTTTCGCGATGAAAGAATTCGCAAACTAAATGAATTAAAAGAAGCAGGCGTCGATCCGTATCCTGCACATTCCAATCGCGATACAAAGATTGGTGATATTTTAGAGAACTATGATTCTTATGCTGATAAAGACGTTTGTGTAGCTGGCCGTATTGCTAGTATTCGTAGCTTCGGCAAGCTCGCATTCGTCGTCGTCGAGGACGACTCTGGCAAGATTCAGGTCTTTTTGAAAGATGATGCTGCTAAATTCACTAAGAAATTAGACACTGGTGATTTTCTTGAAGCAGCTGGCAAAGTTGGGCAAACTAAAACTGGCGAAATTTCGGTATTTTGCGACATGCCTAGACTATTAACGAAGGCTTTGCGTCCACTTCCTGGCCGTGATGGTTTCACGAACAAGGAAGAGCGCTTGCGCCGTCGTTATGTCGATATGGCTGTTAACCCAGAAGTACGCGAACGTTTCATTCGTCGCAGCAAATTCTGGACCGCAACTCGCCAGTTTTTGAATGATCATGGTTTCGTCGAGATTAATATTCCAGTTCTCGAGACTACGACCGGAGGCGCCGATGCAAATCCGTTCGTTACGCATATGGATGCGCTTGATCAGGATTTCTATCTCCGCATTTCGCACGAGCTTCCGTTGAAACGTCTTATCGGCGGTGGCTACGAGAAGGTCTACGATATTGGCGTCCGTTTTCGCAATGAAGGCATGGACGAGGAGCATCTCCCTGAGCATATCGCAATGGAATCCTATGCTGCATACCAAGATTACAATGACGGCATGGATCTTTATGAAGAAATGATTAAATATGTCTGCAAGGAGACTTGGGGCACGCTTCAATTCGAGCATGACGGCATGAAAGTTGATCTCGATTGCAAGTGGCCACGTATTAGCTATGCAGATATTATCAAGGACAAGTTTGATATCGACGTCTTTAACCCTGACCTCGATAAAATTAAATCTATTCTCCGCGAAAATAAAGTAAAATACGACGATTCGATGGGTGCTGGTCGCTTACTCGATTATCTTTGGAAGATTATTCGCAAAGAATCTGCTGGTCCATTCTGGCTCATTCATGAACCGGTCGAGTTGTCTCCGCTAGCAAAGAAGCACGAGGCTGACCCGCGCGTTACTGAACGCTTCCATCCAGTTATCTTCGGTACTGAGATGGGCAATGGTTATTCTGAGTTGAATGATCCGCTTGATCAGCTCGAGCGCTTCCAGGAGCAGCAGGCAATGCGCGATGCTGGTGACGATGAGGCGCAGATGCTTGATATGGACTTTGTCGAGATGCTCGAATATGGCATGCCACCAACTTGTGGCTGGGGTAACTCTGAACGTAATTTCTGGCTATTCGAGGGCGTGTCTGCTCGCGAGGGCGTTCCATTCCCGCCAATGCGCCGCGACAGCGAAGAATAATTAAAACATATATATTAAAAGTGTCAAAAATAACATAGTTATGCTTTGGCACTTTTTTGTGTTGCGCTAAACTAAGCGCATGAAATATCAAGAAACTACCATTAATCATCCATTTTTAGAAATATTAGAATGTTGCGGCGATAAAACTGAAGTAAAACAGCCTGTCAAAAAGCTTTGGTACCAAGGCTGACTACCGGAAGGTGAGCGCCCGCCAGTCGTGGCGATTGTCGGCTCGCGCCGCTGTACTCCTTACGGCGAGAATATTGCTTATCATGCTGCTTATGAGTTGGGAAAGCATGGGGTTATCGTGGTTAGTGGCTTAGCTTATGGGATTGACTCGTGCGCCCACCGCGGTTGTCTTGACGCGGGCGGAATAACGTTAGCGGTTCTTGGCACTGCGATTAATCAAATTTACCCGCGTCGGAACTGTGGCCTCGCGAAAAGAATCTTAGAAAAAGGCGCAATTCTTTCCGAATATGCGCCAGATACTGAGATAAAAGCGTATTTCTTCCAGGTTCGTAATCGAATTGTATCTGGGCTAGCGGACGCAGTGTTGGTCGTTGAGGCGTCGAAAAATTCAGACACGAAGGGCACCTATGATTATGCCGTCAAACAGGGCAAAAATATATTTGCGGTGCCAGGCGATTTATCGCGACCGATGTCGGCCGGAACTAACGAAATGCTGCGCGACGGAGCGAATCCGTATTTAGATGTTTCGGATATATTGATTAGTCTCGGTCGTAAAATGCCGGAACCAGCAAAGCCGGATATATCAAAGTTTTCAAGTATTACGCAGGATGTTTATTACGCAATTAAGAGCGGCATTCGAAATCCAGATACGATAGTTGAGCGATTAAATATTGGCGTGATGGATTTTAATATTGCAGTTACGACTTTGGAGATGGATGACCTGATAGTTCAAGACGGTGCAGGCTGGACAATTTGCCCCTAGAGCGATATGATATAAGCATAAACGAAAAGGGCATCATCTAATGGCAAATAAAGTAATGATTGTCGGTACTGGCAATGTTGGTATGAGCTATGGTTTCGCACTCGTCCATCAACGTACCGATGTTAATGAATTAGTTTTAGTAGACATAAACACAGAAGACGCAGAGGGCGAAGCGATTGATTTACGCGACTGTCTCGCGGTTGCTCCTAGCTACATGAAGATTAGCTCTGGTAGTTATGCTGATGCGGCCGACTGTGATCTTATTGTAATAACGGCAGGTGTTCCGCAGAAACCTGGCGAATCGCGCATGGATCTACTTAAGAAGAATGCTGCTATCTTCAAGGATATGATTGGCCAGATTATGGAGACCGGTTTTGATGGTATTTTCCTAGTCGTTAGCAACCCAATGGATGTCCTAACTTATCTAACTTGGCGCTATTCTGGTTTGCCGCCAGAAAGAGTGATTGGCTCTGGTACGGTTCTTGATACGGCTCGCTTACGTTATCGTCTATCGCAACGCCTTCATATTCATCCAAAGAATATTCACGCCTATCAGGTTGGTGAACACGGCGATACGGAATTTGCTCTTTGGAGTTGCGCTAGTGCTGGCGGTCAGCCAATCATGGACCTCATTAATAATAACGACCGTGCCGAAATTGAAGATTACGCCCGCAAAGAAGCCTATACGATCATCGAGAAGAAGGGTGCTACATATTATGGCATCGGCACTTGTCTAGCTATGATTACTAACTGTATTTTGAATGACGAAAATCGTATTTTGACTGTTAGTAACTACGATGAGCTTAGCGATACTTACAATGGTTATCCGGTTGTGCTTGGTCGCAATGGCGTTGTCCGTCGTCTAGGGCTTCAGATTTCGCCAGATGAACAGATTAAGTTTAATAGTAGTATTCGCGCGCTTCAGCAGGCTATTAAGGAAGTCGCCGACTAGTATTGACAATATTACGAAAGTCTGCTATAATATAAATATATACATTACTTCAAAGATAACCACCAAAACAGAGGTGGTTATTTTTGTGATAGAATATAGAAATGGAATTATTTATTATTATTTTACTATCGGCAATTTTTGCTGAGACTAGCGCGCTCACGGCACGCGAGTTAGCGCGAAAGCATGCGCCAGCCAAGAGCGCGCGTCGCAAGCTGTTCGTAGACACATCAACTTTAATGGATGGCCGAATCCTTTCCGTCGCCAAAGCGGGTTTTCTTGGAGACGAGGTCCTAATTCCGCGTTCGGTAATTCGCGAACTTCAGCTTCTAGCTGACGGCGGTGATAGCGAGAAGCGTGCGCGTGCCCGTTTTGGCTTAGATATTGTAAACGAGCTCGAGCGCGTTGAGCTAGCTGACGTTAATATCTTCCAGGATGAAGACGGGCGCGTGAAGGTAGACGAGCGCCTATTAGAGCTCGCGAAGGCTCATCATGGCATAATCCTAACAAACGATTTTAATCTTGCGAAGGTTGCAGCTACCGAGAATATCGACGCAATCAATATTAATGATTTGGCACAAGGTTTGCGCAGTGAATATTTGCCGGGCGACAAGTTAGATGTAAAAATTACGGCAGTCGGCGCAAATCCTCACCAAGGCATCGCGCATCTATCAGATGGAACGATGGTAGTAATCGATGACGCTGATCGCTATGCGGGAAAAAATCAAATGGTGACGATTGAGTTTGTTCGCTATCTGCAGACAGCTGCCGGCAAAATGATGTTCGCAAAGTTAGCTACGCCAAAGCAGTCCAAGCCCAAAAAGACAACAGTTGGCCGTCGCCCTAGTCGAAATCGTAAGTAAAAAAATACCCCGCTAATGCGGGGATATTTTTTACTTACTCCAGTTTACTGTCGTCGAGTAACCGCCAGTATCTGTTACGCGGACGGATGCGCTTGTTGGCTCTTCGCTGCTAACGTAGGTAATTGTGCCGCTAGTGCTGATTTCGCCGCTCTTTACGCCTGTACCGTTAACGGATAATGAATAGTTCTGTAGGTAATAACGGCCATTCGAGAGCGCCGCAGATACGGTCCAAGTGCCGTCATCGTTTGCGCTGACACTG